>WRNF01000033.1 GCA_009776715.1 Treponema sp.
GTACAAGCCGCTTTAGCGGCGACGTACAATAATTTTCCTTGCACTTGCCGACCGAAGGGAGGCTTTTAAGAATTAAAATTTTAAAATAATCCGTGTAAATCTGTGTAAATCTGTGCTAATCCGTGTTATATTGAATATTCGGCACAAGTTACCAAAGAGTTGGTTCGCAGCAGGGCGGTCTGCCTGCCTGTCCGCGCAGGCAGGCGCGGTGGCTTGTTTATGACAATTCTGTTTCATAAGATTCAGAAATAAGATCGGTAATTTTAACCTTTATGCGTCCAGAGTCTGCCGGTATTTTGTATTCGCCTTTAACCAGTTTGCTTTTTTCAGGAACGTCAATTACCGTAGGATGCATTTCCGTCTGGTCATAATTAAAATCAATCAGCACGGAATCAACAAGTTTTTTCCAGTCGTTTACTGCGATATGTTCAATGCTTAATTTCTGCATTAGGTTCATGGGGTAAAAATTTTTTATAATTAGCTTGTTGCCCTTTCGCTGCACAACAGCCTCTGCCTTACTTTTAAGATCAAGCACAGCCTCGTTTTGTAGAATGTCAACAATTTCAACATTTATTTTATAATTAGACAGTTGTTTTTCCATCTCTGCTTTTAGCCCGGATTCATGCCCCATGCACACAAGAGTAAAATTTTCAACAATTTTGTTAGGGTTATTCTCTTTTATTTTTTCAAACTTGTTATAAGGTAAATTTGCGGTAAAAACGGAAACATCCGTCTTCCTTGCAATGCGGTTTATCGGCATTATCTTCCACATTCGCCCGTCTTTCATGCCGTCGTAAGGAGAATTCCTGTCAAGTTTTTGTAAACCAAAATATTCTAAAAGCCGATCTTTTGCCTGAACGGGATTTTTGAAAAAGCCGCAATTGTTGACATTGTAAATTTTGAAGCCGGTATATTTTTTATCATCAGTTTCAAAAACAGCATCTAACCCCTTCTTGATTTTAGTTAAGCGCTTCATAGCAATTTGAATTGCGTCAAGGTTAATATCCGCGCCAATGAAGCGGCGGCCCAACTTCATGGCAACAGCCTGGGTCGTGCCGGAACCCATAAAACAGTCAAAGACAAGGCCGCCGGGATTGGAAGAAGCTTTGATAATGCGTTCCACAAGAGCCTCTGGTTTTTGCGTAGGATAATTTAGCCTTTCTGAAGCCATGCCGTTTATAGTTGCTATGTACCAAACATCAGAAGGAAGCGCTTTTTCTTCAGTTCCCCTTCCCTTATTTCTATCAGTAATCAATGCCCCTTTATACTTTAGCCTGTTTGCGGTAGCTTCGCTAATTTCTCTTTCTTCCAATACCTCATTAACATTGAACACCATATTTCCTGTCTTTGAGTACATTAAAATATTATCATGTTTCTTATTCCAAATTTTATCGGTTCTTAATCCCCAACTGTATTTCCATATTATTTCACAGCAAAAATTATTTTGCCCAAAAATTTCATCCATTAACATTCTTAAATGATGGCTTTTGTGCCAATCGCTATGCAAATAAATGCATCCGTTATTCGACAGCAGTTCTCTCATCAATATAAGCCGTTCATACATGAACTGTAAATATTCTTCGTTTGACCAAATATCCCCATATTGTTTTTCTTCAAAAACAGAAACATCAATTTCTGTTGATTCCCCTTTAATTTTTATTTTCCTTTTATAGTCCGTTTTAGAATCGAAGGGCGGGTCAATATAGATAAGGTCAATTTTTCCCCTGAATTCTTTCATTAAATGGCTCATCACCTGGAGGTTATCTCCCCAATACAGGCGGTTAATCCATCCGTCCTGTTCCTCGCCTATCCGTTCTGTGCTTTGGGCCGGAAAATAATGCGTTGATGCAAAAGAGCATCTGCCTTTCCAGCGAAGGCGGGGGAAACTTTTTATCGGCTCAAATCGAAATTCTTGTTGTGTAGAAGGCATAAAATTTCCAAGAATATGCAAACTTTAAGATTACAGTATAATTCTATTGTATGTAGATTGATCGATCAAGATGGAATCTTGATCAATGAAATGGTGAAATGCGAATTGCCTCTCGCTAATGCATATATGCAATAACCACGGTAGTACAAGCCGCTTTAGCGGCGACGTACAATAATTTTCCTTGCACTTGCCGACCGAAGGGAGGCTTTTCACGGATTCACACGGATTTTTATTTTATTTTTAAATTCTGTGTAAACCTGATGATTATTCTTGGTTTCAGTCTTTGAGATATATATTCCTCCGTGTAAATCCGTGTAAATCTGTGGGCTTTAACTATAGCTTCAAAAGTTACCTTGTAGATGGTTCACAGCAAATGCCGTGGACGCACGCTCAGAATAAATTCTGAGCGCATTTATTCATCTTGTTAGCTTTTACTGTGCGTCACGCCGTGTTAAATTTTCTCAGCCACAGTCATACGGCTGCATCTCTTGGCGGGGGACTTGTTTCTAAGTGCAATATAGGGACTGGGTAATTGGGAATAGGGATTAGGGGTTTTACGCAAATAGCAATGAGAAAAGAGCAAGACTACTTATTACTAAGTAGTTAAGCAAATAAAGCACTCCTGCTTCAATAATTATAACATGTATAAATCTTATTGTTCAACAGATATTAATTTGACTCCTCGCCTATGCACTGCGAACTATCTACTTTGAATCAATGATACGTTTCATTTCAGTTTTAATCATTCCAAGCGCATTTTCGGCAATACTGCCTGTGATAACCGTAAATTCTACGATTTCCGTAAGCCTAATATTTTATTCCTTTTTCCCGTCCTCTATTTCAAAGGACTTGCTTTCATATTTGCAATAAAGCCTTGCGGTTTTAGCGGTAAATTTTAATACACAGTAATCAGGATCGTCAACGCCGCCGTTTTTATAGATGCCTTGCAGGTTTTTATTCCATACCAGCACTTTTGTTTCACGGTCGTTGACAATTTCCATTGTTCCTTCTAGCATAAGCCCTTTGTAGAATAATCCGCCGTTCATGTACACACATGCTTTTTTGTTCTGTTTGAACTGTTCTGTCCGCATAGCGGAATTATTTGAAGCAAAATAAAATGTTTTAATTCCGTCATGTTTTGCAACTAACATTGCTTTTATGTTAGGCGCATTTTCACTGCTGACAGAACCTATGTATGCGATTTTCCTTTCCGCAAGTTTTTCTGCTTTTTCTTTAATTTTCTTCATAAAAATCTCCTTCTCTTAAATTAGGGAACTTCTAATAACTCCTACCTGAGTTTTTTTAAGGTTCCTGTTATTAACGTAAAGCACGCAGCAGTGTTCGCAGTTCAGGATTTGCCGCTGTTTCTGCCGCTGTTTTTGCCTTATTGGGATCGGCAAGCAGAATTTCGTCGCCTGCCTCAATGCGGTCAAAAAATCCCTGCCTGGCCATTTTTCCGGCAGAAACTTCTTCGTCTACGTCATCAATGGTTATTTTACCGACAATGTCGTCATTTGCATAGATTATGCCTATGCCCTGGTTCGCAATTTGAAAACGTCCTTTTTTGACAACATCGTACACAGTTCCCGCTTTAATGCCGTCTGCTTTGCCTTTATCGATTAAGCCCATGTCCTGTTTCCGCTGCACAAGCCTGCCGCGAAAGGGAAGCGAAGCAGTCATCTGATCGATAAGGCTGCGGGAAGCATTGCGCAGACGGTCATTGCCTGTCCGGTAAGCATAAAAAGAAGCGGCAGCAGACCCGGTTCTTGCAACAAATAATTCGCCTTTAAGGGAAATATCCCTTTCATTTTCAGTTGTTGAAACCAAAAAGAAAAAATCCGCATCGGCTTCCCGCGCTGCCCTAAATGCCTGTGAAAATGACGGCTGCTGCAAGGCAAGGTTCATCGGGGCAATGGATCGTTCGTGAATAAGGATTTCTTTGGCATAAGATGCGGCAATTGCTCCTGCATCGGCATGGAAGAAACTGGACTGCCCGGAAAGTGAAAAAACGGCAATTTTCCAATGCCTTCCGTCAATTTCCACAGGATCAAGCTGCCAACGAACAAATAATGCATTTGAGAGCAAAGAACCGTATGTTTCCAGCGCATCCTGAACGGAACGGTCAGCATTGCCCTGAGCGGCAATGAAGCGGATTTCTTCAAGGTAGCGTGCAGGGAAACCCTGTATGCGCAGCAGATCGGCGTATTCACGGCGGTCGGCGGCATAAGGATTCAGGCGCAGGCCGCGGCGGTATTCAAAAAGGGCCTGTTCGATTAGGCTGCGCTTACGGTAATCCCGCGCCCGGTCAAAGTGCCATGCGGCCCAGCGGCTGCGCTGCCTGTCTTCAAGGCCTGTCACCGAAATAAGCGTGTCTTCCAGGGCAGCCCGAATAAATTCATCGTTAGGATCAATGTTAATGGCATTGGCAAAAACAGTAAGCGCCTGGGCACTTTGGCCCAGCCTGACCAATGAAAGCCCTTTAAGATACCAGGCGCCCATGTCATTTCGTTTTGCAGCGATAAGCCTATCGGCAAGATCGGCTGACTGGGCGTACTGCCCGCTGCGGTAACGGAGATTTGCCAGAAGGGACTGTGCCGGATTGTAATCCGGTTTAAGCCGCAGCGCCTGCTCGGAAAAATTGATTGCCTGGGGCAGGCGGTTTGCATTGGCGTTTACATAAGCGGCATAATAAAACACCCGGTGATCATCGGGGTGCTGTTTTAACGCCCGTTCGATAAACGAAAGCGCAGCGGCATTATCGCCCAGTGAACCGCTGACCAATGCAAGCGACAGCAGCAGACGGCGGTCATCGGGAAAACGCCCCAGCGCATCGCGGTAACGGAGCATGGCTTGGGAGGATAAGCCCCGCGCAATGTCCAGCTCGCCGGCGGCAAACAGCGCCTCACGGTTGTAGGGCTGCAGTGTTAATACATTCGAAATTATAGCAGCGGCATCATCCAGCTTGCCAAGCGCAATTAAGGCCGAGGCCTCCAGTATTGCCACAGAGTTGTTGCCCCGTGCAAGCTGTTTTGCTTTTTTCGCCCAGGCCAGCGCTTCGTCAAATTCGCTTAATTCGTAATAACATTCCGCAAGGGCTGTTGTGCCTTGTGCATGCGCCGGGTTAAGGCGCAGGCATTCAATAAACGCTTCGGAAGCGGAATACCAGTCTTCATCGGCCATAAATCTTCTGCCCTGTTCATACAGAGCCGCCGCAGAGGAAGGATTCTGCGCATGCAGAATTCCGCCCCCCATTAAAAATAACATTAAAAATAAATAACAATATTTCAACCAAACCTCCCTATGCATCATTGTGCTGTTCAATTTTTATTGATTTTATTTTATGGCCGTTCATTTCATGAATAACCAAACTTGTTCCCTTATATTGAATTTTTTCGGATTTTGCCGGAATCTTTCCAAAAAGATCAAAAACAAACCCGCCAAGGGAATCAAAATCATCGGACGGAAATTCCAGCCCGGTTTCTTTTGCCAAATCTTCAAGGTTCACTCTTGCCTCGCAAAGCCATGTTCCTTCTCCTAACTGCTGAATGTCTTCGGTTTCATGATCAAATTCATCCTGAATGTCCCCGACAATTTCTTCGATTATGTCTTCCATGCACACAATTCCCGAAACGCCGCCGTATTCGTCCACTGCCACCGCGATATGCACTTTCTGCCTTCGCAGTTCCTTCAGTAGATCGTCAATGTGTTTTGATTCCGGCACAAAGAAAGGTTTGCGCAGCAATGTTTTAATGTCAAAATCGCCGCCGTCCACCAAAACCTTCAGCAGATCTTTTACATGAAGTATGCCAATCACTTTATCAATTGTTTCCTCGTACACCGGAAACCGGGAATGCCCGCTGTTTATAACAATTGAAAGCAATTCGTCATGCGATGCGTCAACTGAAATAAAAACCGTGTCGGTTCTTGGAACCATTACTTCCCTGGCGGATGTAAAAGAAAGTTCCACTACCCCGCGGATCATTTCCTGCTGATCTTCTTCAAGGTCTTTCATGTGGGCAGGCATTCCGGTTTTATTGTTAAAAATACCGGATAAACTTCCTTTCATGCATTCCTTCCTATTATGCGTTCATCTGCCAGTTGCATTAAAATTTTTTCCTGAAATATAAGCATAGGTTCTTCCTTGCTGTTGCTGGAATGTTTCATTCCGTCTAAATGAAGAATACCATGAATTAACAATCTGCGTAACTCCTCATCTTCGCATATTTTAAAACGAAGGGCATTATTCCGCAGGGAATCCAGCGAAATGGCAATGTCTCCCATAAACTGGCGCTTGCTTCCGTAATTGCCTGCGCAGGGAAATTGCCCGCCTTCATTAAATGCAAACGAAAGGACATCGGTCGCCTGCGCTTTGTGCCGGTACCGGGCATTTAGCCGGCTTATTGCCTCATCTCCGCATAACAGCACCGAAAGGTCGCATTTATCCTTTCCCAGTACAGAAAGCGTCTTAAGGGTAAAATTTTTTAAGTTTTTGCCCCATTTTGGCAACGGAATCTCCTCTGTATTTAGAAACACCCGGTTCACTCCGCATCTCCTTTTGGGTCAGGGGAAATTTTCGGGTATTCTATCCTTGAATGATAATACCCCCCCAGCACTTTAATGAAAGCATTTTTAATGGTTACCAAATCCTTAAACGACAACTCGGACTGGGAAAGCTGCCCATGTTCAACTTTTTCGTCAAAAAGCTGCTGAATAAATTTGTCCATTTTGGTAACGGTCGGTTTAACAAGGGTGCGCACTGCGGCTTCGGTAACATCGGCAAGCATAACAATTGCAGATTCCCTGGAACGGGGCGGTTTCCCCGGATAGGTAAAATCTTCGGTATTAACCTGTTCCTCTTTTTCTGTTGCCTTTTTGTAAAACCATGCTATTACCGAATTGCCATGATGCTCGGCTATTATATTGATTACGTCTTCCGGCAGGCCCAGGCTGCGGGATTTTTCCACGCCAAGTTTAACATGGCTGCGTATTACCGTGGCGGAAAGCCGCGGGGCTATATCATCGTGCTTGTTGTAGTCGGTCTGGTTTTCGACAAAATAATTAGGGTTTTCCATTTTGCCTATATCATGATAATATGCGCCCACCCGCGCGAGCAGGGCGTTTGCGCCAATGTCATGGCAGGCCTGTTCCGCAAGGGCTGCCACCATCATTGAATGGCTGTAGGTGCCGGGGGTGGTGGTAAACATCTTGCGCAGAATGGGAGCATTAAGGTCGGAAAGTTCAATCAGCCTGAATGTTGTAGCCGCATTCAAGGCAGATTCCAGCAAGGGCAGAATGCCCAAGAGCAGCATCCCCGACACAAACCCGTTCAGGGCGGCCCCGAAAAGCATCATTGGGTATTCGGTAATTTGCGCCGTATGCATTAAAAGAATTGCCACAACCGCAATACAGTTCGCAGCGCCAACCGCCAGCCCAGCTTTGATTAAATCCATTCGTTTTTCCGCATTTTTAAGCACTGTGGAAGCGGTAATGCCGGAAACAAGCGAAAACAGCAGCGAATAAATATCATAAAAACCGGTGAAAAAAGCGCCTATGGGCATAACAATGGCCATTATTAACGCAAGGCGGCTTCCCAGAAAAACCGCCATAATCATTACCATTAACGCGGTGGGGAAAAATATGCTTATGGGAAAAACAGAAGAAGGGGAAACCAGGCTTTTCGTCAAAACAATGCCCACAAGATAAACGCAGGCCATAATAAAGAGAAGGCAGGATTCCTTTACAGCCAAATCCCTTCCCAGCAAAAATTTTTGCTGTAAAAGGATAAACAATAAATACAGCATTATTGTCAAAAGAATCAGGCTAATGCCCCTGAAACCGGGGTTATTTATGGGAAACGCTGCATGATATGCCCTAAGCTCTTCCATATTCAATTCTGAAATTACATAACCTTTTCTGATAATTTTCTTGCCTTCTTCAATTTCCTTCATAACAGGTTTCACTCGGTCCAGAGCTTCATTAACCCGTGATTCCGTGTCTATTTCAGAGAAAAAAACATTTTCCTTAAAAAAAGGCATGAGCATAGGCACAATAATTGTTGGATTTTTTCCTTTATAGTTACTGTCTTCAAAAACTGCATAAAGATTATTCAATGTAGTAATATTTTTCCTGTCAATCTGCTGCCTTTCGATTCTATTTTCTCTTGGAACCAGTAATTCAACATAATCGGGGTTATAACTGCCAAGATCGATATTATCAACAAAAAATATTCCCGTTGACATTATATTCGTTAGAATTTCTGTTCCCCATTCATAAAAATTATCTGTTTCCATACTAATAAAATAATCGAGAAGGGCAACGGCGTTAAAATACCTGTCATACTTTTTTAAAACCAATGCAACTTTATCCTCATTGGGATCATCAACTAAAGCTATTTCGCCGGTAAAAACGCAGAATTCTTTCCATGTATTAATCGCTTCATTAGTGATTTCAGAATTCATGCGAAAAACTGCGGGAACAAGGCTTTCCTGCATTTTTTTCCGGTCATTAGTTGCCTCTGTATCCTCGTAACTAAACGCTTGTTCCGCTATTATGTCCCTGTCTGCAAGTTTGTTCGCTTCAAAATCGCTTATGTTTCCAGTTCCTTCATTTCCCATATCCATGTTGGTAAGAAAAAACGTTAAGGTAACAATAAATGAACACAGGCACACAATCCCTGAAACGAGAGACAGATTAGGCAGTTTCAGCAGCTTTTTGACGTATATTGATATATGCCCAAAAATGGATTTAACTGTTATTTTCATCATAAGCCTGTATTATCTTCTTTATTATCGGATTGCGTACCACATCGACTGTATGAAGAAAAGCAAAATGAATGCCTTCGATGTTTTTTAAGACGTTCATGGCATGCAATAAACCTGATTCTGAACGCCTGGGAAGATCGATTTGGGTAATATCCCCGGTAATGACCGATCTGGCGCCGCATCCTATCCTGGTAAGAAACATTTTCATCTGCTCTTTTGTGGTATTTTGCGCTTCATCCAAAATAATAAAACTGTCATTAAGGCTGCGCCCCCGCATATAAGCAAGGGGAGCAATTTCTATTGCCATTGTTTCTTCCATCCTGTGTATTGTTTCAAAAGGAACCAGTGATTCCATTGCATCATAGAGGGGGCGCAGATACGGATGAATCTTCTGGGCCAGGTCTCCGGGAAGGAAGCCGAGGTTTTCCCCCGCTTCCACCACAGGCCGGGTAAGCACCAGTTTCCTTGTTTTCTTTGACAGTACCATCGCCAGCGCCTCGGCAACGGCAAGGAATGTTTTGCCGGTTCCTGCCGGGCCTATGCAAAAGGTTATTACATTGTTCCTTATGCCTTTTATGTAATCTGCCTGCCCCTTCCCTTTGGGATAAATGTGCCGAAACCCATGCGGCACCTGAATAATTGTTTCTTTGGCCTCGTCTCCTCTGGCTGCCGCGTCTTCAATAAATTCCGCAGTGGGAATTTCTCCTAAACGGACTGCCGAAACCAGCTTATCCATTATAACTTTGAAACGCTTATACCCGTTTTCGTCTAGCCCTTCAATCCGAATAATGTTGCCTCTGGCGCTTATTCTTCCCCCAAGGGCTTCCTCTATGGCTCTAAGGTTTCCGTCATTGACTCCGCAAAGTTCGAAAAGCATTTCGCTCGAGTCAAGTGCAATGGTATGGCTGTCTTCCATTAATACCTAGAGTCTATAAATTGACGGCAAATAGGTCAAGTAGGCGCAATGCAATTTGTTGTGCAGCGAGCGCGGGGGCATGGCTATTACTTCATTTGGCCTCTCGATAAGGCATATATGCAATAGCCACGGATTTCCACGGATTAAGAGGATTTACACGGATTTTTTATTTTATTTTTAAATTCTGTATAAACTCGATGATTATTCTTGGTTTCAGTCTTAGTGTCCTGTAATATACACATTATATAATTAATGTT
>WRNF01000034.1 GCA_009776715.1 Treponema sp.
GACAATATCGAAAAATTGAACGGCCATGTGGAAAGCCAGAGCACCACTATTTCACAGGCTTCATCTGCTATTGAAGAAATGGTAGCCAACATCCAGTCGGTGACCCAGACACTGGTTAAAAATGCCANCAACGTGAAAGATCTNATGGANGCATCTGAAATTGGGCGCACCGGTTTATCCGATGTGGCTTCGGANATTCAGGAAATTGCCCATGAATCCGAAGGNCTTTTGGAAATCAATGCGGTAATGGAAAATATAGCCAGCCAGACCAATCTGCTTTCGATGAATGCCGCTATCGAGGCAGCCCATGCCGGGGAAGCGGGCAAGGGATTCGCTGTTGTTGCCGATGAAATTCGCAAACTTGCGGAAAATTCCAGCGAACAGTCCAAGACCATCAGCACGGTATTAAAGAAGATTAAGGATGCCATCGATAAAATTACAATTTCCACGGAAAATGTACTAAATAAATTCGAAGCTATCGACTCAAGCATTAAAACTGTGGCTGAACAGGATGATAACATCCACCATGCAATGGAAGAGCAGGGAATTGGGAGCAAGCAGATACTTGCCGGAATTGGAAAAGTGAATGATATAACCCGTGAGGTAAGAAGCGGTTCTTATGAAATGCACATCGGGGCAAGGGAAGTTATCAAAGAAAGCGAGAATTTGGAACAAATAACGCAGGAGATCACCGCAGGCATGAACGAGATGGCCGCCGGCTCGGAACAGATCAATATCGCAGTTAATACTGTAAATGATTTAAGCTTGAAGAATAGGGAGAATATCGATCTTTTGGTAAAAGAAGTTTCCCGCTTTAAGGTTTAATATATGGTTTAATATGTATTGACTTATTTGGCGCTATACCATATAATTTAACTATCCAGTTTGGAACATCCGCTTGCAGGCATTTTCTGGCACATTTTGCATACAAGCGGTGAATTTTTATCATTTCTTTTGGACTAAGCGATGCAGTATTTTGATACTCACGCCCATTTGGGGCTGATTGTAGAAGACCCTATTGAGCAACTCATTGTTATACAGGAAGCCAGGCAGGCGTCTGTGAATCGAATTGTCTCTATTTGCAACAGTCTCCATGATTTTGCAACGGTATACGAAAACCTTAAAACATCGGTAAATGTATACCATGCTGTTGGAGTTAGCCCCTCTGAAGTGAGGAATCCGGGGAGAAACTGGCTGCAAACCATCGAGCAGAATGTGCAGTTGCCCAGAGTTGTTGCGATTGGCGAGATTGGCCTGGATTATTTCCGGAAATTTGGCGACAAAAAATCACAAATTGAGCTGTTTATTTCACAGCTTGATCTTGCGGCTAAGCTTAATCTGCCGGTAATTATCCATAACCGGGATGCCGGGCGCGATGTGCTCGAAATACTCCGCGATCGCCTTCCTCCAAGGGGCGGGGTTATGCATTGTTACTCGGAAGATGCCGCTTATGCAAGAGAAGCGAAAAAGTTAAACCTGTATTTTTCTTTTGCCGGAAACCTTACCTATAAAAATGCCCGCAACCTCCACGAGACTATTCCGGAACTGCCTTTGGATCGAATTCTCATTGAATCGGAGGCNCCGTTCATGTCGCCGACTGGGCAAAAAGGCAAGCGGAATATGCCCAAGTATCTGCCGGAAACTGCCCTNTGCCTTGCAAAAATGCTGGAAATTGATCCCGAGGAGATGTCGGCAAAGCTTTGGGATAATGCCAACCGGTTTTTAGGCATAAGCCCTTAAGAGCCAGAAAGCGGCAGANCATTATTTTCGCGGGAGAGAATATCNAAAAAACTTTCGATCATATACAACGGAACAGAGTATAAATTATCTGTAACGCCAAAATTTTTTAAAGAAGCACGGATTTGATACTTTGGTTTGAATCTTTCATTATAGACAGATAAACTTTTTGATTTTGTTTGTTTAGCGGATTTTACTTCTATAGGAATAATGGAATTATCATACTGAACAATAAAATCCACTTCGGCATTTCCGCGTTCCCTGCTCCAATAAAAGGGCTGAATTCCCAACGCAATAAGTTCCTGAAGGACATACTGTTCAGCCAATGCTCCCTTGAATTCATTGAATACATCATAACTGGAATCAAAGAAAGTTCTTATATCAAGATTTGATTTTGCAGACAATAAGCCTATGTCCAGCATATATAATTTAAAAGCACCTTGTTCCATGTTTCTTGCTAAAGGCAAAGACGGATATTCTGTCTTGCTGACTTTATGCACAAGCCGTGTTTCCGTAAGCCACGTAAAAGCATTTTCATAGGTCATTGAACGCGCTCCTTCCTTAATTTCCTTGTACATAAACTTCTTTTTTTCCTTGGCAAGGTGCGTTGGAACAGAATCCCAAATCATACGGACTTTTTCTATATCGTTTTTGTTTATGTGTTTTGCAAAATCATCCCGATAATCGGCAAGAATGTCATTTTGTATTTCCTGCACAAGTTTCATATTGCCTGTTTCCACAAAAGCCGCAACTGCTTTTGGCATTCCGCCAATGTAAAAATATTTTTTTAGTTCCTCTTCATAAATAAAGGCAAGGCTGGCAATACTATCTTTATCAAGTTTTTGTAAAGTTTTAAGCTTTATTTCCTGGCCTGTTGCAAGCAGATACTCATAAAAAGACAATGGCCGCAAAGTAAGCCGGCTTACTTGCCCAACGGGGAATTTATCTCCGGCAATGCCAAGAAAAGAACCGGCAGCCATAAGGTTATAATGCGGCGCTTCTTCATTAAAGTATTTTAGGGAATCTTTTGCCCTCTGGCATTCCTGGATTTCATCGAAGATGAGCATAGTGTCTTTTGGCGATATATTAATCTCAAAATACCCTTCAAGATGCGGTATAATTTGAGCCGGCGAGATATTGCTTCCAAAGAAGGTCTTTAATTTTTCGTCCTTTTCAAAGTTAAGGTATAGAAAATTTTTATATTCGTTTTTAGCGAATTCCCTCATTAACCATGTTTTGCCTACTTGCCTCGCTCCTTCAAGCAATAGCGGTTTACGGCGTTTTGAATTTTTCCATTTTAGTAACTCATTGTAAACTAATCTTTTCATTTTATTCCCTCGTTATTTTGTATGCTTCTATACATTTTACAATGGAATTATAGTATATATGCATACATTTTACAATGGAAAAATAGTATGTTTCTATACATTTTACAATGGAAAAATAGTGTATACACATACATTTTACAATGGAATTATAGTGTATATGCATACATTTTACAATGGAAAAATAGTATGCATCAATACATTTTACAATGGAAAAATAAGGTTGAAATTTGAAATTGCTCAAAATGAAGGAATATTCTTGTTTTTTTGGAGTTTTTGATGTATATTTATACTGAGGAGCATGAAATGATTAAAAAAGCCGTGTATATTTTTATTTTGTTTTTATTTGTTAATGGATTTATTTTTGGAAAAAATGAAGGAAATGAAGAAAATGCCAAACCTAAAAATACTATTACTATTGATGCAGGACCAACAATGTTCTCTCTTTTTGTTTGGTCAATTAGTGAACATGTCTTTTTTGGAACAGCCGTCCAATATGAAAGACATTTAGCGGAAAAGACAAGCCTAGCAGCCCGGTTAAGTTATCGTGTAGTAAGTTTAAGTAATTATTATTCCAATGAAGTCATGTCATCTTTTTCGGTAGAAGGGCATGGCCGTATTTATCCCGGAAAAGGCGTATTTTTTCTTAACGGAATGTTAGGTTATGCAAATTTCATTTATTCATATGAAAAAACAAATAGTTTTTTTCATTTTTTTCAATTTGGCACAAAGCTTGGCTGGAAAATTGATTTTGGCAAACCCGGAGGCATTGTTTTAGAACCTTCATTGGGTTATTATGGGGCAATCGGGAAACCATTATTTAGAAATTCTGATATAGATGTGATTGAAGCCTTAGCAATAAAATGGTATTTTGTCGGCGGTCCGCGGCTTTCTCTTGGATTGGGGTATAGCTTTTAATCCAGTCTCGCCAGATTAAAATGGAGTTTCCAGATACACGTAGTTGAGACCGTTGTTTTGTGAAAATAATCCAATAATAACCTTTGTTATTATATATGCATCAACGCATCAAGGTCAATTTCGCCTGCGCTGCATGGGATATTAATGCCCCAATTTTCCAGTGCCTGCGGATGAATTTCGCCGAAAACACCGATTTTTTTTCCATTGTGCATAAGGGCTGCGGCGCGGCCGGGGATAAAGCGGGGATCGCCGCTTTCTNCAACATTGTACTCGCGGGAAAGGTAGTAAAACAANGTTTGCAGTTCGCTTGCGGCNCTGTTAAAATTGGCNTCTTTGTCGGCATGCAAAAAGCCGGCATACTGGCGCGTTGCGGTGCCTGAATTTTCCGTGCTGTCACGAAAGGCAATTCTGCCCAGTTCAAAAATTTTATGCGGATACATTGAATGGCCGGAAACGGATTCGCTTTCCAGCAGCGAGGCAATTACCGAATTGCGGACATATTCGTAATTTTCCGTCATTGGATTAGCTATGCGAATGATGTTATTCGCTGCATCGCCTTCAATGCCTGTGTGCATTTTTTCCACCAGATTTTTGTATGAGCCGAGGTAGTTGAAGATCATCTCTTGATACCCCATGCCGATAAAAAGTTCTTTTACCTGCCTGCTGAACAGGGTGACTGGCGAAAGGCGGCCAATGGTAGAATCTTCAGGGCGCTTAGGTCTAAATGCGGCAAAGCCGAGGCCAATTGCCGTATCTTCGACAATGTCTGCCGCATGGAGAAAATCATTGCGGTATTCGGGCGGCCATGCAAGAATGCCTTCAACATCGGCATCCGTTTTTTGCCCCCGCTCTTTTGCCATGCTTTTTTCTGCTTTTACCCCCATTCGCGCCAGGGCCTGTATGCAATCAGCGCCGCCCAGCTTTTCGCCAAGAAATTTTTCAACTCTGGCCAGCGAACAAAATACCGGCTGCTGAAAGTAATAAGGGTAAATAATATTCCTGCCAAAAGGAGTGTCAAATTCGTACTCAATCTGGACAGGTTCAATTAAAAAACCGTTATCTGAAAAATCACAGGCAGCAATGGAAGCAGCCAGCGTTACCAGTGTTATTTCCGTTCCGGTTATTTCCACAAAAATGTCACTGTCGCCGACTTGGACTGCGCCTAAATCGGCAGAGTTGATAATTGGCGGATAGGAAAGCACGCTGCCCTGCGAATCGGTAAGCAGCGGGTGCAAAGGCTCGTGTTCCTGGATAAAGGCGAATTCTTTTCCTTTGGGATGCTGTTTAAGAATTTCCCGTAAGGAAAGCGGTGTCTCCCATTGCAGGGGCACAAAAGAAACGCTGTCCGCATCCACGCCCTTGTAGGTTATAGGCCAGGCAATTTTGGCAATGCGGTACAGGCCCATGGAAACAGTGCGCCTCTTGCGCCCGAAATTCCAGGCAAGTTTTTCCTGGGTTTGAATCATGTCCCTCAGCATAGAATCGGATACGGCTTTGCCTTTGGCAATGAAACCTGCAATGTAAGGCCGCACTTGTTGCACACTTTTTTCCGTTTTTATTTTAAACGAGGCTTTTTTTTCATCGCCGTTTCGTGAAAAAAACTGGTATTCAGGAATTAAGCCGCTGCTGTACACCCTTAACTGCCGCGCGCAGCCGGCAGTTCCCCAAAGGTCAGGGCGGTTAGTGTCGTTCAGTTCGATTTTAAGAACACGTTCGTTTGCGGGCAGGCTTTTGTCGCTGTCTTCGTCCAGTTCCGCCTTTGCGCAGCTAAGGGCTTCTTCAAAAGCTTCCCTGTTTGCCCAGACTTGGCCTTTCCCCACTGGATCGGCTAATGCGTAAAATACTTCTTCGTTAACTTCAATTTTTGGCATGATAAATTCCTAAGTATAAATTATAGCGTATCAATATTGGAATGATCAAGATATTCATTTTTTACTCTGCAAACTCCGTAAGGATTCCCAAAACCGAAGGTTTTGCGGCTAATAGCCGGCAGATATTCTCTGTAAAAATCAACAAGTGCGACAGGCAACTGGTATCCTAAAACCGGTTTATGATATAATAGTTTTAATTATGGCTTAAATTGGAGGCGAATTATGTCAGATCAAAAACCGGTATTTGAAAAAGCGTTATTGGATTCTCAAATAAACAAACAAAAGAACAAGAATAATTTTATAACCAGCGGCGGTTTTAAAATCGGTATACTTGCGGTGCTTATTTTACTGCTGCTTATTCCCATTACAATGATTCGTTTTTTAATAAGCGAACGAAGCCAGCGCGCAACAGAAGCGGAAGAATCTATTATGGAAGCATGGGGCAGCCAGTTTGTGTTATCCGGCCCTGTTATTCGCATACCAGTTACAGAAATTGAAGAGATTGTTACCACAACGGATAAAGGCGAAAAAAAAATCGAATCCGTGCAGCGCAAAAAGGCACTTTGGATAACGCCAAAAGATGTAGCTATACAAATGGATTTTTCGGCGGAAAGGAAACATAGGGGGATTTTTTCCGTTGCGCTGTTTTCCGGCGATGTATCAATAACAGGCTCTTTTTCCTACGAGCGGGTTAAAGATCAGCTTAACGTAAACCAGGAAATTTTTCCTGGTCAGGCGGAAATAATTATCGGTTTAACAAGCCAGAAGGGTATTCGCAGGATTATTAAAGCAGACTGGAACGGAGATGCCCTTTTTTTTAAACCGGGGAATCAGAATTTTTCGACCGAATATTCAAATAACAGCGGAATGAACGCTTCTAGCCCTTTTAATACCGAAGGGTTAAATTCTTTTGATATACAATTTTCCGTGCAGGGCGGAAAAGCGCTGCGAATTCTTCCCGTTGGCGAAACAACTGCTGCGCGAATCTGTTCTGACTGGCCTTCGCCTTCATACCAGGGAGGGTTTTTGCCTTCAAAGCATGAATTCTCGCAAAACGGTTTTGACGCAGAGTGGGAAATTAGCTATTTAAGCAGATCTATTCCGCTTTTTTGGATTAGCGGCGAAAAGGGCGAATATGAAAACAGAAACAATTTAAGCCAGGAGCTTTTTGGCGTTGATTTTTTCAAACCCCTTGACCATTACTCTTTAAGCGAACGCGCTGTAAAATACGCTATTTTATTTATCATAATCCCATTTTTAACATTGTTTTTTCTTGAAATATTTTCACAAAAATCCATTCATCCGGCTCAGTATCTTCTTTCTGGTTTTGCAAATGTAATTTTTTATCTTCTGCTTTTGTCAATTTCCGAACATATGTCATTTTCCCTTGCCTATCTTATCTCATCTTTTGCGTTAACTGCAATGATGACGTTTTATGCCCATTCATTGCTTGAAAAATGGGCAAGCAGTGCATACATGGGGTTAATAATGGCTATGCTGTATCTTATTCTGTATATTACGCTTAACGCCGAAGATTGGGCATTGCTAATTGGATCAATCGCAGCGTTTGTGATCTGCGGAGTAGTGATGTTCCTTACACGAAAGCTGGACTGGAAAAAGCTAAAAGTTATTTCGTAATTTATTTCTTGTAGAGGACACAGCACAAAAAATTGCAGGGCCTTACTTTTATGACAATTCTCTGGCGCGGCGGTATGCAGCTTCAACTGCTTTGATTACCGATGATCGAAAAGCGCCAGCCTCAAGAGCGTTAACGCCGGCAATTGTGGTTCCGCCCGGCGAGCAAACCGCATCTTTCAATTCTGCGGGGTGTTTCCCGGTTTCCTGTACCAATGCGGCTGTGCCTAAAACGGTTTGAACAGCGTAATCTATGGCTTTGCCGCGGGGGAGGCCAGTAAGCACACCGCCGTCAGCAAGGGCTTCGATGAATAGGCAGACGAAAGCCGGGCCGGAACCGGAAAGAGCTGTAACGGCATTAAGGTAATTTTCATCAATGCGATCAACAGAGCCGGCGCCTTTTAACATGGTCTCTAGAATGGCGGCTTTTTCGTCAGACAGTTCAGGCGATACTGCCATTGCAATCATTCCCTTTGAAACAAGCGCCGGCGTATTAGGCATAATACGCACAACCGGGTTTTTTTTCATTCCCCCAACAGCAGATTGAATTTTTTCGATAGGCCAGCCTGCTGCCATTGAAACAAGGACAGGAGCATCCCCTGCTGTTAAACGTTCCTGCAAGACCGGGGCAATTTCCGAAAGCACTTCTTCCATTACCTGCGGCTTAACTGCAAGGAAAATGTAATCGCCTGTTTCGGCAGCTTCGATGATGGATTTATGAATTTTGCCGCCAATCGCTGCTGACATAGATAAGGCTTTATCTGTATCAATGTCAAAAAGAGAAAATTCAGGGTTTTTGATTGTGTTATTGCTTGTTTCAGCAATACCTTTCATCAGGGCAAACCCCATGTTTCCGCAGCCAATAAATGTGATTTTCATTATATAAATGCTCCTTGTATTAATTTATTATAATAACATAAAATGAAAAATAAAATCAAGGAGTTTATCGGAAGCGGACTTTAGTCCGATTGCCCTTTTCGATGAAAAAAATTGGAAAATGCGTGTTCCGGTTTATTTATATCCATACACACAAAGAGTTACATCTCCGGTGTTTTGATGTTTTACAATGAGTGTATAATCAAGTTTTCTCTAATGTACGAATATTTAAGAGTTGTTTTGCTGTCATGATTTAATCAAATTCATTGTTTTTAAACTTCAGTATCTGGCAATTGGTTTTTATTGTCCGCATTAGTTCTTCTGAAATGCCTTGCGGGCAATTTACAACAATGTCCAAAGAAACATCAACCGACACTTCAGGAAGCTGATTAAAGTGCTGTAGTATCTCTGTGTTAATTTGACCGGCAGTTGTACCAAGTTTTGCAGGATCGAGTTTAACGCTGCCATAAAATTGAGTTGGCTGCGGTTTGGCTTGTTGGGTTTCATTGGGGAATTGAAGCTTGTCATTAAAAAGAGAGGCTGCGACAGCAGGTGATGCTGCAAAAGTATGATCTGTATCTGAAGTTTTTTTAGAAATTTGTAATTCTGCAATTTCCGGTTTAACAATAAGGAAGTCCAAAGAAAAATGATGGAACCCTGCGGAGCCGGTAAGCCCTCTGTATTTTCCTGCATCATCGGCATCTTCTGCATAATAAAAATATTCCCCCGAGCGGATGCCTGCTTCCAATGCCTTTTCAAGAACGCTGCGGTCTTTAAGCCTATGTAAATAAATATATTGCGTATAATGCGCCCATAATTCTCTGAGAGAAATATGGTTTTTTCCCTGCCACAGTTCCTGGCCTTTCTTTGACATTTCCATCGAAAGAATCTTTGGGGAAAGGGCTTCTATTAAAAGTTCATCGTTCTTCATTTTTTGGATTGCTTTTATTGAAGGGTTGCTAATTCCAGAAACTTTCATCTCTTTCAGAATTATCCCGTTTGCGCCTTCCTGGGTTGGAACAATTAGATGACACCATGCATTTTGAATAAGTTCGCCAATGGATCGTTCTTTTTCTGCAATTGCATCATCGGTTTCTCTGCGCTGGGCAGTATCAAGGTTTAGTGCATCTGCATCTTTCTTTATGGATTTCCATGCAAGAAGCATTTTTGTCTCACTGCGTATATTGGAAAGCAAATCTGAATCCGGCGCAAGAAAGGCGATCATATTACGGTGAATACGGGGAGAGGACCCCCGTTTTTCAAGGTACTCCTTTGCCATAGACATTGCCTGCGAATTAGTATCATTTGGTTTATGGGTCCCGGCAGCCCTGAACAAAACAAGGTGAAAGTTTTGATCGTCAGGAATGTCGGCGGAAGATTTTACTGCAATATGGGCAAGGCAAACGTTAGCCGCAACTTTAGCAAATTTATTTAAATCTGTTTCAATGGCATCAATAATTGATTCTTCTGCTTGATGCTGGGAACGATCCAG
>WRNF01000035.1 GCA_009776715.1 Treponema sp.
TATTCCTCTGTGTAAATCTGTGGAAATCCGTGGCCTTTTAACTACAGCTTCAAAAGTTACCTTGTAGATGGTTCGCCGCAGGGCGGCGCGGCAGCTTGTCTGTAACTTCATTTGGCCTCTCGATAAGGCATATATGTAATAGCCACGGCACATCAACCGAGCCTGACCACTGCAAGTGGTTCAGGCGAAGGTTCCCCTCTTGATTTTAACGGATTAAACGGTAGTACAAGCCGCTTTAGCGGCGACGTACAATAATTTTCCTTGCACTTGCCGACCGAAGGGAGGCTTTCACACGGATTTTAAGAATTAAAATTTAAAATAATCCGTGATAATCCGTGAAAATCTGTGCTAATCCGTGTTATAATGAATATTCGGCTCAAGTTACCAAAGAGATGGTTCGCTGCGCAGCAGTGCGGGGGCTTATTCTTGCAGCAAGCCTAAATTCATCAATGCCTTTTTTAACAAGGGTTCGTTTGCCGGCGAAAGTTTCCCAAGAGGCAGGCGTGTCGGGCCGGCAGGAAGGCCAATCCACCCTGCCATTAATTTAACCGGCACAGGGTTTACTTCAATGAAAGCTGCTTTAACCAGGGGCAGCAGTTCAAAGTGAATGCGGCGGGCCTTTTCGAAATTGCCGGCGAGGCAGGCCGAAACAAGGGCTTTAACTTTTGCCGGCACAATGTTGGAGATGACCGAAATAAGGCCAGTGCCTCCAAGTGCCATTAACGGCAGGGTCATTGCGTCATCGCCGGACAATACACTAAAGCTCTTGCCTTCAGCTTTGCAGGCAGCGGTAACTTCCAGCAGAACATCGCCCATCTGGTTAATGTCACCGGATGCTTCTTTTACTCCGGCAATGCCCTTTATGCGGGAAATTTTTTCCATAAGCGGTGTAGGAATATTTCTTCCTGTTCGCGAGGCGATATTATAAATGATGATTGGAAGGCCGATAGCAGCGGCAGCTTCAAAATGACGGATAAGGCCTTCGTCATTCGGTTTATTGTAATAGGGCGTTACTACCAATGCTGCATCAACTCCCAATCGTTTAGCACGTTCAGTATATTGCACCATGTGTTTAGTATCATTTGAACCGGTTCCCACAATTATGGGTACTCGTTTGTTTACCGTTTCAACAGCAATTTTAATCAACCGCTCCTCTTCATCTTCATCAAGCGTTGGCGTTTCACCGGTTGTTCCAAGCGGAACAATTCCGTCAATTCCTTCATCAATTTGAAAATTAATCAGGCGGCGAAAACCGTCATAATCCACTTCTCCGGAATCCTTCATCGGAGTAATGAGCGCTGTAAACGCTCCTTCAAATTCAGCCATATTTTCCACCTTTATATATGCCGATAGACAATATTTACATCAGTCTATCGGATTTCTATTTATATAGTATTAATATTTACTAATAGTGTCAATGTGTGACAACTCCAAAAAAAACAGTTGACTAACTCTTATTTGGTTTCCGTTTGTGTCTTCGCCGCTTAATAAGCGTTCCGCCGGCAGGGAGGTTTCCAGTTTTCTCATCTGAGTTAGGCAGGCTGCTGCGGACGGGCTTTTCCAAAAGGAAAGATTTTTTGATGGTAATGCCATGGGCAGCAAAGAAACGGCGCACTGCCGAATCCAGTTCAACGCGCGGGGGATTCATTGGCAGCACAAAATTTCGGGCAGCCACATAACAAATCTTGTAATTTTCTGTAATGCCATGTTCCCAGTTGCTTATATCTTCAAGATAGTCATTAATAAGCATTCCTAAACATTCTCCCGGCTGGTTTTTATTTATGCAAGCCATGCTTCTAAGGTACCTGTCTTGAAAAACAGGATTTTTCTGCATTAATTTTACCGCATTAGGCTGTAGGTATACATATAAACCCATTTTGTCCAGATAGGCAACAATTTTTCCGGAATGCGGCGATTGAATTATTTTAAAAATTTCTTCGGTAAGCCGTGAAGGCGAAATGGAAGAGAGTAATTTTGATTGGGATTTAATTTTCATTTTAAGAGAAAACGGAATGGAAAAACCTGTGGCAGCGGCATATTTAACCGCACGGATCATTCGAACAGGATCATCCCTAAAAATTGNCGGCAGGGGGATTATGGGTTTTACCAGCTTATTTTTNATGTCTTTTAAGCCGCCGACATAATCTACCACTATCTGTTGTTCCGGGTCGTACAACAAGGCATTCATTGTAAAGTCCCTGCGGAAGACATCGTCTTTTACCGATCCGTAAGTATTGCTGGTTAATCCGTCTTTGAGGGATCGAAATGTGGAAACTTCGAATATGCGCGGCCCAAAGTACACGTGCACTAATTTGAAGCGCCTGCCAATGATTCTGGAATTACGGAAAATTCTTTTTATTTTTGCAGGAATTGCTTCGCTTACAATGTCAAAGTCCTTTGGTTTTTTCTTTAATATAAGGTCCCGCACAGCTCCTCCAACAATGTAACTTTCGTAACCGGATGCTTTCAGGCGCTGTACAATTCCAACCGCTTCGATATCAACATCATCGGGGTTAATGCCATGTTCGTTTCTGGTATATACAATAGCTTTTTTTACCAGTTTGCCATTTTCTTCAGTTGAGTATCGGTATCGCATAGTAAAACAATTATGCCTCTGTTCCCTCAGAGGCCGGTAAATGAATATGCCGTAATATCCATGAAAGCAAAGCATCCATAACTTCTTCCCTGTTGGTTTCGTTTAAAGTTTCATGCCGCGCACCGGGATACAGGACAAATTCAATGTCTTTAATATTTAAAAAACGGTATTTATTTACAAGGGCCGTAGGGCTGGCGCCCATTTCACCAACCGGATCGGCGCTTCCGCAAAAAATGTATAAAGGCAATTCTTTGCGTATCTGCAGCATAACTTTGGCTTTATGGATTTGATTAAGGCCTTTGATTAAATCGAAATAAAAGCCCATGGAACACAGGTTTCCGCTGCANGGATCCTTGCAATAAGCATCCACTGNGGCTTCATCGCGGGAAATCCAGTCAAAAGAGGTACGGTTGGGAGAAAAAGGCTTGTTGTAGGGACCATCCGATGCAGCCCTGGCCATGTCCGACCCTTTGCGTTTCCCAATAATAAACTTTAAGGCAGCCATTAATATTTTCCCGGCTTTAACCTTCATGCCGCCCGGGCCTCTGGTGCCGGAAAGAATGCAGCCGTCAATTATCCCATCGCCATTGTCGCTGGTTTCGATATAATTCTGCGCAATAAATGATCCCCATGAATGGCCAAGCAGAAGAAGGGGAATTTGCGGGTGTTTTTTCCTTATTTCTTTGTTTATGTTATAAATATCTGCCGTTACCCTGTCAAATGTATAAGCGTCTGTGCAATGGCCTAAAAGCCCGCCTTTATCCGGCGCATTTATTTCCAGGTTGGCGGTTTTTCCGTGCCCGCGTTGATCTGCAGCCCACACCTCAATCCCTGCATTGGTTAATTTTTCGGCTAGGCGGATGTAGCGCCCTGAATGTTCAGCCATTCCGTGCACAATATGCACCACTGCCAAAGGTTTATGCCTGGGGTCTTCATGCGTTTCTGAAAATTCACCGGGCAGCCAACGGTGTAAAAATAATTTTGCAGCATCATCACATTCAAACCAGATATTATCTTGCAACATATCAAAAATATAACAAAAATATACATTTTATTCAATATTGATTGGCAAAATTTGCAAGGGCGGCAAGAGCGGCTACTTGACAGAATTCTAAAAAGCAGATACACTGATATTTCATATAATTGTTAGAGAGGTACGTTTTATGGCCAAAAAAAAGAAAAAATCAACAGAAGATGACGCTTCAGGCAGTTTGCTTAGCCGTTTTCTTAAAAACCCCCTAAAATTTATTGGTATTTTTATAATAGTTGCTTTGATTATAGTGATGTTTGTTCTGCCTAGCACAAGTTCATTTTCCTGCGCAGGTTCACAGTATCCAACTTTTGGTTCTTATGATAATGACCCTATTTCGTATGAACCAGGAAATTATTTTGCCCAGTATTATTCAATGGCGGAAAATTATTACAGGGATTCTTTAAACAGCGATAATTATTCTTTCATGCAGTACCGGATTTTTAGGGAGGCTTTTGAAGCTACAGTCATTCATAAGGCGATTCTTCGCGAGATGGAATTGGCAGGCTATTCTGTGCCTGTGGAAATAGTTGACCGTGAAATTGCAAAACTTCCCGATTTTCAGGAAAATGGACGTTTTTCTCCTGCCATATACAGAAGCATGGATAATAACGCCAGGACATCGTTATGGGAAAACAAGAAAGAAGAAATGATAAAAGGTAATTTCCTTTCCGATGTTTTTAGGCTGGGGAATCCGCCCGGCGAAGCTGAATTTATCGCCAATACTGCAAAAGTGGAACGAAGTTTTGAAATGGCTGTTTTCCCGGTAAACGATTACCCTGATTCCGAATATATGGCTTTTGCGGAAGAAAACCCCGAATTATTCCGTTCCGGTCATTTTTTTATAATTACCGTTAATTCTTCCAGTGCAAGGGATGCCAGAAATATACTGGAATTTATTCAATCAGGAGAAATGAGCATGGAAGATGGGGCCAGGATACATTCAAGCGATGAATACAGCGATAAAGGCGGGGACATGGGAATAAAAATGGCCTATGAGTTGAACAATATTATTACAGAAGAAGCCGATCGGAATAAAATTATAAACCTTCAAAAAGACACTTACAGCGATGTTGTAAAAACTGCCTCGGGGTGGTCTTTTTTCTATGCAGCGGAAGATGCTCAGGAAGCAGATTTGTCCGATGCAGAGGTGTTTGATAAAGTAAAACTGTATGTCAATGATGTTGAAGGCGGGCGCATGGAAAATTGGGCTATTGGGCAGGCAGAAGATTTTATTGCTTTGGTGAATGAGCAAGGCTACGAAGAAGCCCTTGCCGCCAATGAAACGCAAAACCGGTCCTTTGGGCCTGTTTCGATTAACTACGGCGAAATTGATATTTTTTCTACGCTTTCATCGCAGTCTGTTGATGAATTGTCAGGAGCAGCCTTCAATGAACAATTCTGGAAAGCGGCTTTTTCAACGCAGATAAATTCGCCCTCCGAACCGGTTGTGCAGGGAGGAAATGTTTTGGTGCTTTTCCCTGTTGCAGAGACCCAGGCAGAGGAATCCAGCATTGAAGCTATAACTTCTACGGTGGATTCCTACTGGATTGGAAATATCTCTCAACAGTATATGCAGCAGTATTTTATTAATAATCCAAAAACGGTTGATAATTTCCATGACAAATATATGGAAATTTTTCCTTCGGGGGGATTTTAAACTAATTCCGTAATTTTGATGCTTATGGAAACCGCCGGTGATGAGGGCAGAGGTTTTTTCTACAAAGGAAAAACCCTTTTGTCAAATGTTGACCCGCAGGGAAAAGCAAAACGCATAGCGTATGCAGCCCCGGTTGTTGACAGAACGCTGTATTTTTGCCCTTCTCCCCTGTTCGGTTACGGAATTGAACCTTTGCTTTTCCGTCTNGCAGATATGCCGAATTCCGTTGTGCTGTGCATAGAAGCCGATCCTGTTCTTTTTGCTCTTTCACAGAAATATTTTGAAAGCATCATTAATGATACCGCATCTTATAACGGTTCTTCAGATACTTCCGTCAGCAGAAAATTGCGCCTAACTAATTGCTGCGATGGAAAGTCTCTGTGTGCACTGTTATTGCGGGAATGGGGACCCCGGTATTTTCGCAGGGTGGAACTTATTTATTTTAACGGAGGCTGGCAATTATTCCGGGAATTGTATCAAAAACTGTATGAAACCCTGCAGAATGAAATTGCCCTTGACTGGGGAAATGCAATTACTTTAATGCGGCTTGGGCGTCAGTTTATTAAAAATACAATTCGCAATCTTTCCATGCTGCAAAACAATTTCCCTCTTGCACAGTTTTCATTTGCCAATGACCCTGTTTTGGTATTGGGTGCCGGGCCTTCCCTGAATGAAGCGGTGTATGCTCTTTTTGAATATTTTGGAGACAGTGTTTGTCTTCCGGAAAAAAGGACATTCAGAATAATTTGTGTCGATACCTGTCTTCGTGCGCTTAATGAATGGGGAATAAAGCCGGACATTGCGGTAATTTTGGAAAGCCAGCACTGGAATTTAAAGGATTTTATCGGTTTAGCCGGCTGGGACATTCCTGCGCTTATTGATTTATCCGCATTGCCGCAGTCTGCCAGGACACTGAGCGCCGGGGCGGCGGCAAGCACAAGAGCGTTTTTTTTTACCCCATGGACAAACTTAAAACTTTTTGGGCGGCTTGAAAAAACGGGTTTTTTACCGCAGAAGATGCCGCCGCTTGGTTCTGTCGGACTAAGCGCCGTTGCCCTGGCATTACAATTAACGCATGGCAGCATTGTTGCCGCCGGCCTGGATTTTTCGTTTACACAGGATGCATTTCATGCCCGTTCAACACCGGGGCATTTGGAAATACTCCGCCGGCACAACCGTTTTTCCGGACTGTTAAACGAAAAAGCTTATGAAAAAGCTGTTATAAGAACCGTTGCCAATAACGGCAGTTTGGTGTATACCAACCCGCTGTTGCAGCATTACCGTAATCTTTTTGAAAGAGAATTCGCGGCTTGTTCCCGCGTTTATGCGTTTTCCGGCAGCGGCCTTCCTCTGGGAGTAAAATCACTGACTGCACAGGCCGCTTGCGGAAAACTTTCATCGGGCAGAAAATTTTCTTTTTCGCTTGTGAATAACGCTATAAGCAAGGGGCCGATTAACAGCGAAAAATTGCTCAATTTTATACAGAGCGAGCAGGAGCGGCTTTTGCTGCTGCGAAAAATTCTTTGCGGCAATGCGCCTGCGGACAGAGAAACCCTTAGTTCGCTGATTGACGATTGCAATTACCTCTGGGCGCATTTTCCCGACTATGCCGCTACAAACAAGCATCCCTTCAGCGGCAGTTTAAAAGCAGGCAGCCCTGTAGAAATTTCTTTTCTTAAACGCATTAGGGCAGAAATTGATCTTTTTTTAAGGTTATGGGATTTAGGCAAACATCCATAAGGCTGCGGGAATTAGCAATGAACAATTATCAATTAAGAAGAAAGAATGAAAAACGAAGAAAGAGAAAGAAGGATTACAAATTATGAGAAATCGACAAAACGAAAAAAGTATTAGTCAATTTATGCGTTCTCTGCGTAAATTATTCACTGCTCACTGTTCATTGCTCACTGCTCACTGTTCTTTGTTCATTGTTCTTTGCTCTTTGTTTTCCTGCCAAACAACGCCGAATGCTTTGCTTAATGAAGGTCTTTTCCCTTTTGAAGAAGGCGCGTCTGTATATATGTTTGTTGACGCTAAAAAAGCACGGCCTTTTCTGGAAATGTTTTTTCCGGTAGAAGACAAAAATGTTATCCGGCTGCTGGATTTAACAGAAACAGCGGCCATTGCAATATATGATAACGCGCATATGTACATAAGGGCATTGGGAAAATACCCAAGTTGCAGGGCAAATTTTGCTTTAAGTTTGAACAAAGACTGGAAAAAATTCCGTTCAACCGTATCTAAAAAAACATTTTGGCATTCTAAAAACAGCCAATTGTCTGCCGTTATTCAATCAAAACAAATTTTGGCCCGAACAGGCGGCGCCTTAGGCGGTGCCATTGACAGCATTGAAGGCAGCAATGCAACAGATGCAGCGCCTCCTGACCCTTTTGGACTTTTCCCAATTACTGTTCCTGCCGGTTTTAATGAATTTCACTTGGGTTCGGTTTTTTCCTGCTGGTTTGAAAATGCATCTGCTATTATTAACGGGCAAATACAGAAAATGAATTTACCTGTGGAAATTCCTGCTGAGCAGTTGTTTATCGGCATTGCAATGGAAACGACAACTGAAAGTGAACAATTGTATTCCATACGCCTTCAAATCCGCGTTAAAACAAATGCCCAGGCACGCTCTCTTTCTGCTGTCATTGCCATTGCAGGCAGGTTTTATTCGCCGGGCATAAATACGCCGGAGGGCGTCTTGGGCATTATTGCAGACGCATTGTTTTCTAAATCTCCGGTTGTGCAGGACAATGCCATTAATTTTTCAATAGATAATGTAACATTAAATGATGCGGCTTTACTTTTTAGCGAATTCATTCTATAATTATTCAGTTGAATTTTATTTTTACAAGGATTAATTGTATGCCGACTTATGAATATGAATGTAAGAAATGCAGCCACAGGTTTGAAGCTTTTCAGGCCATGAGCGATGAGCCGCTGAAAAAATGCCCAAAATGCGGAAAAGAACTGCGCAGGTTAATATTCGGCGGGGCAGGGGTTATTTTTAAAGGTCCCGGCTTTTATGTCACCGATAATTCCAACAGAAAATCATCTGAAAAAACCGGTAAAAAACAGACCGATACCGTATCGGGCATAAATGAAAGCGGCATTCAAGATAAAAAACCTGCCGCCGAAACCGGAATAAGCCCTGCCGAAAAAAAAGCGGCAAAACCTGCTGCCGAAGCGGTTAAACCATAACAAGAAAGGAGCCGCGTTGAAAAAGAAACCGCGTTTTTTTTGCGATAACTGCAATTGCGAAGTGGAACGCAATGCAAAATCATGCCCTAAATGCGGCAGGTTTTTTGCATCCATACACTGCCCCTCCTGCGGCTTCAACGGCGATGATAAATCATTCGCCAACGGATGCCCTTCCTGCGGTTATTCCTCTCCGCCGCCGTTTGACCCGAAAAAAAACAAGCCTCTGGCGCGCACCGTTCCTTCAGGAAAACTTCCGCTTTGGGTGTATGTTTTTTCTGTCTGCGCTTTAATTACTGTTATTTTTTTATTGGTGTACATGATATGAAAAAACTGCTTAGGTCATTATTTGCCGCCTTATTATTTTTTGCCATTACAATGCCGTTCAGGGAATTTTTTAGGGTAATGCCGGTAACTGAAATTCGTCCGGTCAGCGCTCTTCCGCCGGCATTAGGTTTAATTTGGGGATTTCCCGGCGCATTAGGATGCGCAATAGGCAATCTTATTGCAGACTTTTTGTCAGGTTATCATCCGCTGATGTGCATATTGGGGTTTCCCGTACAATTGTTTTACGGATTATTTCCATTGTTAATGTGGAAATTCCTAAACAAGGCAAAAGCTGCCAGGAACCCGTTCATAAGATTAAACAATGTAAAAAACGCTCTTAGGTATATTGCTATTATACTTATTGATTCGTTAATAACAGCGGCGCTGCTGGGTTTGCTTATGAAGGAATTTGAAATTGTTCCGTTTTATTCATCTAGCACATTAATACTGTTTTTAAATAATTTTGTTTTTTGCATGGCCCTGGGCGTTCCCATAATTATTTTTTCAACAATTATCAGAATAAAAACCCATCATATTGATATTACGCTTAACGAGCGGCTGGCGCTTATTTTGCTTTTAATTTGCGTAATTTCAGCAGGGATAACAGGGGTTTTCTCGTATCTGGAGTTATCCCGCAGCATAAACGATACTCTTTCATTATGGAATCAAATTTATTTGTACATAGCGATAGAGCAAATAATTTTTCATATAATGGCGCTTACAATTTTATCGTATTTAGAAAAAAACATTACTATTCCGATAGAATCCATCGCCCGCATTGCCAAAAATTATATTAATAGCGATAAGGAAAAAACAGACAGCCTTAGCATTGCATCTCAATGTGAAAAATTCACTAAAATCCAAAATGAAGCCGGCGCTCTTGCCCAGAGCTTCCGTAAGATGGTACTGGATTTGGACAAATATATTATCAACCTTACCGCTGTTACCGG
>WRNF01000036.1 GCA_009776715.1 Treponema sp.
TCTTTTTGCATTTCGTTATTATCCTGAAATTCATCAATCATTATTGCTTTGAATGTTTCCTTTTCGTTGTAACGGATGTCATGCTGCTCAAGAAGTATTTTTTTTGACAAACGTGCAATATCACTGAATGTTAGAATACCCAACGATCTTTTTTTCTCCAGATACTGTTTTTGAAGATCTGACAATAATATCAACATGGAATAAATTAATCCTGCCTGTTTGCAGTACACCGCAAGAGACGAAAATTCATTAAAAATTTTACGAAAATTTATTACAAAATCTTTTACCGGATTATTTTTTTTTGGCCCTTTATTCAGATTAAGGTCTTTCAATGAAGCGAAAAAAACAAGGGTATCTTCCATTGCTTTTTGCAGCGAATGCGCATTGGCCCAGGAAACTTTGTTTTTTTCAGGTATGTCCATTAATTGCTTAAAAAAATTACGAAGTTCCTGTTCATCGGGAAAGGCAACATTGCCCTTGTTGAATTGATGCAGAATTGGAGCAATGTCCGGATGCAATTTTTCATTTTCCCTGCAAATGATGGATATTTCATCAATTTTATCAATAATTATCTTACGGTATTTTTTCCATTCATTGCAAATGATATTAAACTGAATATTTATATCATGTTCAACATCCGGCGGTGAATCTATATAAGAATAATTATACAAAGCTTTAGCAAATATTTCATTGGCAATATACACAGGATTTTTATGATGATACAGACATTCAATCGCAGGATGGCTGCGACGGGCAATTACAAAAGGCAGAGCTTCTTCAATTGCAAGCTGCCTGCAGCGTTCATCGTCAACGGAAAAATCGGGGCTTATGCCATAGCGGTTAGCAGCCTGTTTAACAATTGCCGTGCTGTATGAGTCAAGCGTTTGAATTCTTGCCTGGGCAAATTCATCGATGGCTTTTTGGGCAAGTTTTCCCTTTTCGCCCGAACAATCCGATGCAGTTTCAGATAACTCAAGGTAAATTCTTCTGTACATTTCTGTTGCGGCTTTTTTTGTAAAAGTAAGGGTTAGAATTTCATTTACAGCGTATTTTTTTTCCGTTATGAGCCAAACAAATCTTTTTGCAAGAACAAGAGTTTTTCCGGCCCCTGCCCCGGCGGCAATAACTGAATTTTTTTCACAGTATACGGCTGCTTGCTGTTCTTTGTTTAAGGCCGGTTTTTTTTCTGGTTCCATGACTGCCTCGGTAAAATTTTATATATTGTGCGGCACACTTTATTAAATTCACATCCATTACAAAGTTTAGTGCGACTTGGATGTAAAATATGCGCCGCATCTGAAGATGCCGAAAAATTTGATATTTCCTTTGCAAACTGCTCAGATTTTTTATCAAATTCATTCATAATAAATGTAAAGTTATCGTCTCCATTAATAATATATTTTTCAGCCTTCTTTGGGATTTTTTTTCCGTTAACTGTATTTTCAACGGTTCCAAACAATACATGCGCAGAAGCGTCAACTATGCTGAAATACAGGGCGGTATTTACTTCTTTTTTGACTGTGGATTCTGCAAGCCTAAGGTACATTGGAAGCTGAAAATTTACCAGTCCGTTTTCTCCAAAAAAATCAGAAAGTTTTAGGCTGTATTTTGTTTTAAAATCAACAATCACTGCTTTTTCCTGTTTATCCGTAAGAATGCAGTCAACTATTCCATTAAGGCAATAAAAATCTTTTTTTAGGGTATAATAAGCTTCGCTTGAATATACATTGCAGCCGGCAAAGAAAGAAATAAATTCAACAAAAAATATTTCAAGCACATTATTGAACATATTTTTTTCCGCTTGCAATAACCGGGCTGTTAGCATGCTCATTTCTGTTTTTTCGCTTTTTGGAAGACGGGGAAAAGAATTAAAAACCGCATCAATTTTTTTTGCAAGCAAATTCCGGTAGGATTCAGGAAGTCTTGCCTTGCCGCTGCCATTGTCAACAACAGGCGGTTCAATGGCTTTTTTCGATAATTTTATTTCATCCAAAACAAGATTTAAAACAGCATGAAACACTGTCCCTGTAATCTCGCTTGCCATAAGCCTGGTTTCAATCTTAAGATTCTCAAGGTTTATTATTCTTTTAAAAAACCATATTAACGGGCATTGAAAATAAGGCTCCAGGGAGGACTGGGAAACATACATTGCGTCATTATTTTTGCGAATGACATTAAATAAATCGATGCCTGAGGTTAATGCAGCAATGTTTTTTTCAGGGAGTTTTCTTCTGCGCTGCCATTCCTCAAAGCCAGTTTTTTGTGTTGCATGAATATTTTGCGGAAAAATTGTTTTTGCAATATTTTCATGGCAGTGAAGCGAAGAAAAATACTGGCTTTCCTGTTGGTAAAGATTACTATAAAATATATCGTCCTTACATTCATGGCTTTTTGAAGCCAGGTTTACATTTACGTTAAAGGCGCTGTATGGAATGGCATAGCCGGAAAAAGTCTTTTCCGCGCAGAAAAAAGCGGCAGGAAGAACCGAATTGAACTGATGCATGTGAATAAAAGCCAGTGATGCGTCATTGTCGCAAATGCCTATTTTTGTTTTTTTGCTTTTTGTCATAAATGCAAGGGGAGAAAAAATTGTTGTAAGATTTTCCTGGCTCGCTCCTAAAATAATATGACAGTCAAAAACGGCTGCGGCAGCGGTACGATACGGAAGGATGGCAACGCCGGACGCGGTTTGCTGTGCCAGATAAATTATCTCGTTTATATGTTCAATAAAAAAAGTAAAATGATTCTGCATTAAAATATTGGGAAAGGATTTTTCTATATCCGCCAGATTCATTAATTCGGAAATGCATCGGGCAATAATGGTATCTGTTTCACCAGATGCGTTTTCCATATTAAAAAAAAGATTACTAAAAGCAAAGTACTGTTTCCTTATTTCATCGAAAGATTTTGCATGGCATAAGGCATTTATCCGCTGTTTCAGGTTTTCAAAAAAAATCCGTGTTTCTTTTTCATAGCCGCCAAAGGGATGGTCAAAAGCATCGTCCCAAACATTAATTGCAGAAACAGCATCGCCGTCACCTTCGGTCCATGAGCTTATGCAGTTGTTTTTTATCCCAAAGTCAATAAGGTTTTGAATTAAGACTTTATCCTTCCAGGGCAGATGAGAATTTAAAAGCAGCACCGCAACGGATTTAAAAGAAAAACCGCCAGAGGCGCATTCCGCAAGCGCGCTAAAAAATTGTCCGGCATGGTAAGACGTTAGAGGCTGGCCGCATCTGTTGACATATGGAATATTGCGGTTTTCCAATTCACGGATAAGATACGGAGCATAATATTCGGAATTGGGTAAACTTACAGAAATTGAGTCCCAGGGAACATTCCGGTTTTTATTCAATGAAAGAATATACAATGCCGCATCGGTAATTTCGCTGCGGGAATTTTCATAATGGAAAACACAGCGGTTCTGGCATCCGGTTTCGCATAACTGCGCATTAATTATTTTTACATGTTCGCTTGTCTCCAGCAGATCCCTGTATTCATTAAAATCAATAAGCAGTTCGGAAAAAAAAATAAAACAAATTTTCCCGTTATCGTTAAAAGGCGGTGTTTCCCAGGCCGGTTCAAAAAGCCCGTTCTCTTTCAGAAAATTTGAGTATTGAACCGCCAGACTGCATAAGTCGCGGTCGTCTGCGGAAAATTTTTCGATATCATTCTCGGAAAAATAATTAAAGATTGTATTGTCAATTTGCAGAATAGATATTCCTGCAGCTTTTTTAAACCACATCCCGAGCTGCGGCAAAATTGCAGTAAGCCATGATGCGAAGGAATGGGCATTATGCGCCCATTCCGGCCTGATAAGCGAAGAAAAAACCGGCGGCCTGCCTTCTTTTACCAGCTGTGAATTCTTGTGTATAAGGGCTGCGATAAACATTTTTCTAAGCGCCGGGGGGATGCTTTTTTTGTCCTGAATTTTTGATCGTATTGATTCCTGCTTAAAAGTATCCCATGCAATAAATTTATTCATGGCAATGGAATCGCCAACAAATGTTTTTCCGGATGTCTTTTGCCGTTGGCGTAAACTTAGCAGGTGATCCGCCCAGCGGGAAGCCGCAACATCGGTGGGAAAAACAAACAGCGAACTGTCTTTATCAATATTTTCCAGCAGGGTGCTTTCAACAATATTCATTCTTTATTTCCGTGTAATTATACCATTAATCAAAAAAATGGTATAATGCATTAATGAGGATACAATGACACGATTATCGAATTTTAATGTAAGAACTTCACGGCAAAAAGAATGGCTGAATACCACAGTGAAGGCAATTCGGCAGCGTACACCCTGTAAAGTAAAAAAACCAAGCTTGCCTAAGCAGAGCGCTTGCGTTGTTATAAGGACACTTTTAGTGGCCAATATTCAAGACATCGCCTTTAGCGGTGGCTGTTGACTTAAAAAATTAAACAGCTCAATAGAACATTCGCTTCATTTGTCAATAAGCAGATTTATCGGCTTCAATGCCGTTGCTTTCAGCACCTTTGCGTGTTTTAGTGTAATCCACCGAAAGCGGCTTTCCGCGGAAAATTGCTCCGTTTAATGCCGAAATAATTTTATCAGCTACAGTGTTTCGTACCTGAACAAACGAATAATTATCAAAAATTCGAATGGCACCGATATCTTTTTTTGGAATTGCTGTTTTTGTATTTATTATTCCAAGAATTTCCCGAGGAAGCACCCTTCGGCTCCTTCCAACATTGAAAAACAACAGCACCGATTCCTCATCGGCAAGCGGGTACCGGCTTTTATCTAAAGTTGAATTTTGATTTTCATTACCAACTGGATTTTGTTTTCTTTTCCTGTTTTTATCCGCTTTAACTTTCATACTATCTCTATATTCTTTCCGTTTGAGAGACATAATGTTCTTGCCTTGATCTGCCAGCATAAGAAGATATGCTCCTACCTTAGATCTGTTAAACACAGAAATCTCTTTTTTATAAATGCTAAGGTATTCTCTAAGCAGTGAAATATCTGATTCCGCTCCAATATTGTCAACCACAAGCGAAATATTTCTTTTAACTCTGTCAATGTCAATGTTAATGTTTAATGCCATATTAAAATTATATTATTTTTTAAAAATTATTGCAATAGCTTAAATTTTCAAGTTAATATCTCCGATCTTACTGTATTGCTTTTTTTTAAGAATTTTTCCAAGATCATCTTATGGAAAAAGTGGATATCTGGACAGAAAGTTGCGAGATTAAGTTTGGTGCAATTGATCGATCCGATTGCATGACACTAAGCGCTGCACTCAATTTTTTTCAGGAAGCAGCAATTAGCCATGCCGAAAATTTAGGCGTTGGGAGGGAACCCTTGGCAAAAACTAATCAAGTCTGGATACTTTCCCGAATGTCGGTTCAAATTAACAGACGGCCAAAATTTCGTGAAGCCGTAACAGTCCGAACATGGCCCAGGGGCGGAGAAAAACTCTTTGCAATAAGAGATTTTGACATCCGTGATTCTGAGGATATTCCTGTAGTCCAAGCAAGAAGCGGCTGGATAATTATATCTTTGGATAAACGCCGTCCGTTGCGTCCACAGCTTATTATTGACAAACTGCCTCTGAACAACGGCATTAACGCACTGCCTGCCGTTGTCGGGTTGAAAGAACGCTTATTAATTAAAAAAATAACAGAACGCAAAGCCTTGTACAATGAAGTTGACTATAATGGCCATGTCAATAATGTAAGCTATATTCGTTGGATAGAAGATGCAATTGCTCCTCTTCTGCTGGAGCAGGCTAAAACAATGCATCTTGATATTAATTACTTAAGCGAGGTATTACCTGGTGAAACAGTAGAACTGTGTATGGAAACAATTGAAACAACAGCAGTACCGTTAAACGATGCTTATTCTCCGGCACATGTTTTTGCATTTGAAGGAAGCACTAAACGTGAACAAAAAAATGTCCCTGCATTTCGTGCAGAATTAAGCTTTTAGCCCGAACAAACCTGTCATTCATTACAGCGAATTTTCAAGGCAAGGGCAAACAAAACCGTAAGAACATTAAAAACAATAATAACTGCCATTCCTGCTGTCATTCCGGCAATTAAAGCAGTGAAACCGACAATGTAGGGCGACATAATGCCTCCAAGCCCGGCGATAGCTAAAAGAATTGCCATTGCGCTGTGTGACCTGCTAATTATTTTACCGCAGACAGAAATAGCAGTAGGGTAAATTCCTGCAAAGCAAAATCCAAAAACTAATAATATAACTGTCAATATTATCTGATCTTTGCTGAAAAAAAACAACAAAAACATAAGCGCAGCGCCTAAGGAATTAAACAGAATTATAAGCGTTTTCCTAAACCGGGTGGACAGCCATGCGCAAAAAAGACGCCCGGCCATAATCACCAGCCACAATATTCCCAGCAGCGTTTTGGCATAAGAGTCACTCATAATTTCTTCGTCTATTAAATAAGTTACCAGCCAGCCGTTAACGCTTGTTTCGGCGCCCAAATAAAAAAACAACACAAAAGCGGATAAATAAAATATGCTGTTTTTATAAAACGGCAATGCCTCCGGTAAAGTTTTTTCTTCTGCCCCGTTAGAAGCAGCTTTTTTTGGCGGATCGGCAATGCGCATTTTGCAGAACATAAAAAACACCGATGCAGAAAAAGCAATGCCGGTTAGGGCGGATATTTTCCAGCCGCCGCCCCAGATATACACCAATGCCGCAATAAGCGGGCCTAAAAAAGCGCCAACTGCAAATGAAGTGTGCAGCACATTTAAATACGATGCTTTCCCAACCGCCATTTCGTTGACCAAAGCAGTGGTTATATAATTGACGCTTCCGGTTCCAAGCCCCAGCAGAAAAAACATGATTAATAAAACCGGAACATATCCAGTTGCAATAATGCCTAAAAATGACAGGCCAATAAATAAAGACAAAAAAACAGTTGTTTTTTTCCGGCCAAAAAACGGCATAAGAATGCTTACCAGAAATCCGGAAAGCATGGTGCCTGCAAAACGAAGCGCAAGGAAAATTCCTTCTGTATAATAATCAATGTTATATTCTTTGCTTAAAGCAGGCATTATGGAACCTATCATAAGCACCATAATGCCGTTGACAAAAAGCGCGTAAGAAGATCCGGCAAATACTTTTTTCATACCTATTTTGTAACTGAATAGTTACTTTCATTCAAACCTAATTTAGTTGTGGGTAGCGGTAATCCGCTACCCACCCCAAAAAAAACAGCTTTTGCTAATTTTTTTTGGGCTTTTTATTTGAGGAGGGGGTTTACACCCCCTCCGCTCGAAAAAAAACTCTTGTTTTTTTTCGAGCTACCCCCACCAAACTATTTCTCGCACATATGTAACTGAATAGTTACTTTCATTCAAAGTTTGCCAGATATTCATCAAGCTGTTTTTGAAGCGTCTCCCGTATCCGTTCAATGCCCGCAGCGAGCATTTTGTCACGGTATTCCGCTAGGCCGGAAACTGTGTCAACATAAGCCAATTCCAAAGGCCACCAGTACTGTTGATGCACGCTTATGCAGTTGCTGTACTCAGTTTCTATGGAAGAAGTGTCAATAACAAAAGAACGGAATTTCTGGGCATTAACGCCATCCTGAATTACCGCATCGTAACCGGCTTTGAGCGCAGGAAGTTCCGGCGGGGATCCAAGCAGCGGCAATGTAAATTCTTTTGTCCGTGCAGCCCACAAATTGCTAAAAGCATAGTCTTCGATATTTAAAGCTTTTACATATTCCTGCCCTTCTATTATTTGAATTTCGTAGCTTTTTCCTTCAATGCCGTAAAAAAAATTCCTGAAAACATCTTCTTCCGATGTAATAAGATCGTATAACGCCATTGCCCGCTCGGGGTTTTTGCAGGAATTTGAGATTACCATCGCATCCTGAGTATAAGCCAAATAGGAAACGTCCTTTGTATAATTGCTGTACTTAAAATCCCATTCAGGATGATCCCTGTAGTATGTTTCCCATGTATCCATGTTATGCAGCCGCAGGGCAGTTTTTCCGTTTAATATTTTTTCGCTGTCCTGGTCTGCCAGCCCGGATTTTGGAAAATATCCCGCCCTGTTCCAACGGGCCATCATTTCAAGAAATTCCGGCGTTTTTTCATATTCCCAATAGGTAAAAAGTTTAGGATTCGGCTGAGTGGGGTCAATAAACAGGAAATCATTTGTTGAGCCTTTGATGGGATAAATCCCGTGATAATACAGCCACAGATCATCCATTTCGCAACTGCGGGCATCTACGGTTAAAGGTTCCACTGCCGGATAGTTATCTTTAATAATTTTAAGAAAATTCTCCATATCCTCGAAGGTTTCCATTTTGCCATCCCAGCCGTAAGGCAAAGCTAAATCCGCTCGGTAAATAGGCCCGTACACAGAATAGGTCGCAAGTAAAGTTGGAACAGCATAAATGCTTCCGTCTACAGTGGCCTGCATTAATGCGGTTTTACTTTGCTTTGCATAGTTATTCGGCGCATATTTTGGGAACAATTCATCCAAATTTTTAAACGCCCCTCTTTTTGCAAGAGACGCAAAATTAAGCCAGGTTGCGCCATAAGCCATATCGAAAGATTCCCCTGAGGCAAAAATCAAAGGATATTTGTTCCGGTATTCGCCCCATGAAAGCCATTTAATTTTAAGCGTGCAATTTAAACGTTCCAGTGCAATTTTGTTAAANTTTTCGGTCAGTTCATCCTGTTTGGGGGGAGCGTTTCCTATCACATACAGCACCAGCTCGACTTGCCTGGAAATATCCAANCCAGTNTCGGTTGTTCTTTGCCCGCCTTTTTCTGAACANCCGGTAAACACAAGGGCCGTTAACAACAAGGCCATAACCGCTAAAACAATTCTTTTCATACAATTCCTCCAATAATATTTGCTGAAATTCAGCCTTTTACAGAACCAATGGTAATCCCTTTAACAAAAAACCGCTGCACAAAGGGATATAATATAATAATGGGGCCTGTTGCAACAACAGCCATAGCCATTTTCAGCGAATTGGAAGGCAGGTTTTCCAGGCGAATGCCGGCCTGGTTTGCAATTAACGCCATTGCCTGAAACCGGTTGAGCAGATCGTATAACATATACTGTAACGGATATTTGGATGGAGTGTCAATAAACAGCATTGCATTATACCAGTTATTCCAGTATCCTAATGCGGTAAACAAGCCAATTGTGGCAAGAGCCGAAGGCAAAAGCGGCAAAACAATCCGAATAAATATTTTAAATTCTCCCGCACCGTCTATTTTGGCAGATTCTATCAAGGCATGAGGTATGGCTTGAATAAAACTCCGCATAATCAGCAGATAAAAAACGTTAAACATTCCCGGCAGTATAAGCGCAAGCAAATTGTCGTATAGATGAAGATAGCGGATAAAGAAAATATAGGTGCTTATCATGCCTCCGTTAAATAATGTGGTAAAATAAAAGAAAAAAGCAAGGGAATTGCGGTACTTAAATGCTTTTCTGCTGATTACATACGCGGTCATGGCGGTAATAAACAAGCCGGCAAGCGTCCCCGCCGCTGTTATGAAAACAGTAACCCCATACGCCGTTAATATTTTTCCCGGCGACTTAAAAACAACCTCGTAAGCCTCCATGGTAAATTCTTTGGGAAAAAGACCGTATCCTGAAAACCTAAGCGCCTGCTCGGAAGAAAAAGAAGCGGAAATCAGCATAATAAAAGGCAATAGGCACGTAACGGTAATAAGGGTAATAACCGTAAAACCAACCATGTTAAATGCAACTGTTGCCCTGCTGTTTTTCATTCCCC
>WRNF01000037.1 GCA_009776715.1 Treponema sp.
TGCGTCTCTGCGTGATTTAATTCGATATAATCCGCCTTCTTATATTGTCGTATGGTAATTCAATAATTCTTAGCATTTTCCACTATATTCCCGGAAGAGCCTACAAAAGGGCTGCCTTTCCAGAAGTACATCAAGGGCGATATTAGCATCAACAAGAATTTTCATGCTTTATACTTTTCCGCAAGCCGTTCATTTCGAATATCGCTTATTTTAATGTTTTCCGGCAAACCCCTTCCCTTTAGAACACCTACAAGCGCTTGTATTTCAGGCGTTTGCGCCCATTCTTCTATTTGTGCCATTGTCAATGGCGGAAAGTTTTTTTTCGCAGAAACGGGTGTTCCTGTCACTCCTGCTTCTTCTATAGTGACTACAACCTTTTTTTTCTGCGGGATGGAAACCGGTTTATCAGGAATAAACCGCTCATTTTCAAAAACACCTGTTATAACTAACACTTCTATCTCCTGTTATAAATTTTAGGATAATTTGCCCACAATGCGTCTGAAGTATGGACAAACCCTAGACAAGCGTCTAAATGACAACTATAATTATCTATATGGTAAATATAACATGAAAAACAGAAAATATCAACGGTTTTGCCGTTTGCTGCCCTTTTTTGCTTTTTGTCTTTTAATTTTTACATTGATAAACTGCGATTTATTCAAACCGGTTGACCACGATTTCTTTAAAAAAATTGACGAAGAAATTGCCTGGGCCAATTCCCGCAAGCTGGCGGTAAGTGTTGCCTACCCCAATGACTGGGGCTTAAGCCCGCAGATTACAGGGTGTTTAGATAATGTGCGGACGAAGGAAGGGCCGCGCAAGGGCTACCCTTTTAACGTGGAATTTACCGCGAACAGCGGGTACGGCTTCATTGAATGGATGGCCTTCAGCAGTGAATATTCGCTGGCGGCCATTCAGCTTATGCCTTTGGAAACCGCCAGAGACAATTCGCTCAAACCGCCTGATGTTAAAATTACATCGGCAGAGGAAACCAATACCGGCGCTATGGCATCGACTGTTACGATTAACATAGCAACTCCGGTAACGCTGGTTCCGTTCTGCGACATACGCCCCCGCCTTGACCGCAGGACAAACCCGCCGCTTAACCCTATTCAAGGCGCCTTTCCCTACAACCAAACCATTAACCTGTGGTTTACTATGCCTGTCAATCAGGAAAGCGCGGCGGGAAATATCCGCATAAGCGCAATGCATCTGAGCGATGAAAATTTGTTTGGGAAAAGACGGGGTGAGATGTTTGGGATAGATGGCGATATAAGCGGTTATTTCAGGATGGAATTTCCTTCCCAAAACCGCATAGACCTGATACCAGTGAACAGCGGGGATTATCCTTCTATTCATCTTGCCTTGCTTGCAATAACTGTTGAGGTTGGACCAGATATAGAAAGCACAAACGGCATTTTAATGGGAATAAAAGAAGACGTCTCTTATCAAACCGACACAAGCGAGGTTCAAAAAGCATACAAGCCGGGGGTAATATCGGCAAGCCGCACAGAGGAGGGCGGGTATTTTAATGATTCCGTTCCATGGAACCGCCCCGATATAGACCGGCGTTTTAACCGGGATATACCGGCACCGAATAATTTTAATACCGTTTATATCAAATTTAGCATAACGCCGCCGGAGGACGCTCCATCCCCTACTCCGAACCGGATAAGCGTCATAGAGCGGCTGGCCTACGATTTGCGGGGCTTTAATGCAGGCGGTTCAGTGGAACATCATTATGCAACATCGGACAGTAAGGTAAATTACAATACCGGCACAGGAGAATACACCATTACCCACAGTCTCGCAACGGTTCCGCCCGGCATTATTCAGTTGGTGGTGCTGCCCTGGTATGACGATACAAGCACCCCAGTTTTACCGTTGCCCCCTGACAATGCAGTTGCTATCGGCCAGTATGTAACAGTGGTAATGGACATTGCCCCGCCGGAATTGCTTGCGCATAACGCAAGCCTGAACACACCGTCCTCCATGGAAAGCGGGACGGGGATTTATGTTTACGGACAGGGTTCCTCAATAACTCTAACCCTGGGCGGCCTTGCGGGTTTAATTGACAACGGCGGACAGGGCGGCAGAGACGCTGCCTCGGCATGGAGCCTGCCCTGGACCATGGACGATACAAACAGCCTTTATTGGTATGTGCAGATTGGGGAAGATAACGATTTAGAAAAAATCGCCAGCCCCCGGCTAAATGTGTATAACGGGACGGCCTTGAACAATACCTGGACTCCAAATGATATTACCGGCTTATTGTATACTGGCGGATACCGGGTATTGGTAAAGTTTGAAGACAGAATGGGCAATGTGTCCCCAGTCTGGATAGATACAGATTTGCGGCTTAAGTATTCTGATGACAAGGTAAACTCCGTATCAAAGCTGCGGGCGCAGGTAAATGCAGCCGGAGACAGCGTAACGGTAACATGGGATGAGCCTGATACCTACCTGTACCCGGAACTACTGGTACACAGATACCATACAAGCCCGCAAGGCGATGTGTTTGAAAGCGAAATTGTCCGCAATACGTTTAACGGGCAGCATGCAGACGGCGGCAGTTTTTCTGTTCAGTTGATAAATTCTGGTAACGTAAAAAACGGCACTGCAGTAAGCGATGTGTACGGTTACGAAATAACGGTGATTACCCACAATATCGCAGGCTTTGCCGAGACAGAGCCCATAAAGGTGTACAATATTCCCGGTATGGATGTAACTGCGGCTAACACGGTTTATATCAATGAGCAATTAAAAATGAGCAATGAGCAAATCAGGGACTTGGTTACAGATGACGCAATAACCAACATTGTATTGACCAGTAACATAACGTTTAACGATTGGCAGCCTGTCGATTTGTCCAGCCAGATATTCTACGGTAACGGGCATACAATCACCGTGAGCAATAATTTTGCCGCTGCAAGCAACACAGGCATTTTTGGAACCGTGCAAGGAGCAAATGCTGAAATTCGGGACTTGCGGGTATATTATGCTGTTGAGGTTTCGGCGAATACCAGCAGATATACCGGAGGCATTGCGGGCACTGCAGGGGCCGATGCTAAAATTACCAACTGCATTGTTGACGGTGCCGGTTTATCCGTTAATAACTCAACCACTGCGGCAGGATTGGAAGTAGCATTGGGAGGCATTGTCGGCAGTATGCAAAACAATGTTGTTATAAGCAACGCTTATGTTTCTCTCAATATTACGCTGATAAGAAACATGGATGGGAGTATTTGCGCCGGCGGTACAGCCGGACAAATTAGCAGCGGATCTAACCCAGCGACAGGAACCCCGATACTTTTAAATATCAATGTTTTAAGCGATGTAACTTGCTATAAGAACGGGGACTATATAAATAATATATACGCAGGAGGCATTACAGGTTCTTGCGCAAGCAACGGAGGGAAATTACAAAACATAAGTTATGGGGGAACCCTTACTTTATACCGAGATGCATCTGTGCAGCAACCAGACAACACATATTCAAACTTGTACGGCGGGGGCATAGCTGGCGCATGGGCAAATCCTCTTATGGAAAATTGTATTTTTGAACGGAGCGGAAAAATAACCGTGCCTAAGGATAATTCATATCAAGTTTTTATTGGAGGTTTAGGCGGATCCTTGGGTAATAATGGCTCTATTAATTCCTGTTTTGCGAGGGGAGATATTGATGTCCGTGTTAATGCTGCGTATTGCTATACAGGCGGAATAATTGGTTATTTAGGTGAAACCAGCACTATTACCAGGCTGTACCTTGATGACTGCATATATGAACAAGGGGAAATTTTTTGTAAATCGGGGGCTGATAGTAATACTGTCAGGATTGGCGGTTTTATCGGTTATATTGTACGGGAATCATCAATAACAAATTGTTTTTCCCATGCTGCCAAGATTGAAATGGACATTCCGGCAGGAGGCCTTGAAGCAGGAGGTTTTGTTGGCCTCCCTGTAAATGCTACTATTAGGGATTGCGGCAATTCCAGCCCCTTGTTGTTAAGCGAAACATCCAATCCTGGCGGAACTGTATTCATGGGCGGATTTTTTGGGATATACAGAGTCGGGATTGAAAGTTCAGCGGAGATACTGGAAAATTGTTGGTCAACCGGTTCTGTGTCTTCAAGAGGCGCAGACTCCTTGTACACAGGGGGGTTGATCGGCTCGGTTAATGGAGCGGGTGACAATATACAAATAATGCAATGCTGGACCAACGGAAATGTCAGTGCTGTTTCTACTTCTTCCATTAATAATTTTTTTACCGGCGGCTTTATTGGATATGTGCAAAACGATGCTGCAATAAGCGAATCCTGGGCATCGGGTTCTGTTACTGCTGTGCGCACAGCCGGGGCTAATGCTGTTTATGCCGGCGGACTAGTTGGAGGCGTATCAGGTGGAATTGCTTCTATCAATAACTGCTATTCTTTAGGAAATGTGCTGGCGGATAAAACCAGTGACGGTGCAGGAAGTATTCAAGCCGGCGGGCTTATTGGAAATTTTAGCGGGAACGAAGCGTTATACAACTTTGCCGAAGGTTCGGTAACGGCTAAACAATCAGGAGACGGGAGTATAATGGCAGGGGGCCTCATTGGGTCGGCAGGCGGAAGCATCAATAACTGCTACTCTCTGGGCAATGTGTTAGCTGATAAAACCGGCACCGGTGCAGGGCTTATTGATGCCGGTGGGCTTATAGGTTATTTAGGGGCAGGCACAGCGCAGTATAATTTTGCCAAAGGTTCGGTAACGGCTCAAAATAAAGGAACCGATCTCACTTATTCAGGCGGCATTGTTGCGAGGAACAACGGGGGTACCCTTTCCAACAACGCGGCTTTGGGCCCAAGCGTTACGGCAAAGGGATCAAACGGTACAAGAGTTGCGGCCCGTGTGTACGGAATTCCGGTAAGCGGAGTCGGCTGCAGCGATAATTACGCCCTTGATTCCATGCGGATAGAAAGAAGCGACGATTACGGGGCATTCTTCTTCCCCTTCTGGGACGGCGTTGCCCCGGCGCCCCTGACATATTATACCCTTTCAAATTCAGCCGTTCACACCGCAAGGGACGGCGCAAGCGTTTCTTCCAGCGCATTTCAAAACCAGGTAATCTGGGCATTAATTGGCTTTGGCAGCGAGTGGGACTTTAGCGGCCTTGTCCGCGACGGGCATCCGCGGCTGAAGAATGTTAAAAAAGAGCAATGAGAAAGGGAATATGCAGTAAATATGAAAGACCTTTTTCTGCGAACTCCCAAGACACAAGGAAAAGAGGTAAACAAATACAGAAAAGCTTCTAAACAATATGTCCAGAAAGCGAGCCTTTTGTTGAGGGAATAATGTGTTTTACACGTTCGTCAATTTCGCAGGCATGGCGAAGCGAATAAGCGGCGGCTTTGAATAAGGCCTCTATCTTGTGATGATCGCTTCTGCCGCGAAGAATTTCCAGATGCAGGTTGCAGCCTGCATTTGCGGTAAAGGCAAGCCAGAAATCTTCGATAACGCCGGTTTGAAAATGGCATGGCTCTTTTATGCCGGGAGAGTTATAGATGAGCGGCGCATCCGAGAGTTTGCTGTCAAAAAAAAGGAAAGGCCGTCCGGAAATGTCCACTGAGGCACGGGCCAGGGTTTCATCCATCGGAAAAAGGCAGCTCCCGCAGCGCCGGATGCCCATTTTGCCGCCCAATGCCTTTGCAAAACATTGCCCCAGGACAATGCCGGTATCTTCTGTCAAATGGTGCTGGTCAACCTCAAGGTCGCCCTTTGCCCGCACTTCAATGTCGAATAAGCCGTGCCGGGCAAAGGCATTGAGCATATGCCCCATAAAACCAATGGGATAATCCAGCAAAGCATTTCCCGTTCCGTCAATATTTAATTTTATGGTAATATCTGTTTCATTTGTTTTTCTGGAAATTTCTTCAATCCGCATTTGCTCTGTCTCCTAATAAATAATATTGGTTCATGCGGAAAAATGTCAAGAAATAACAGCGGGTCATTCTTTTATTCCGCCCATTGAAATGCCGGAAATTATGTACCGCGACATTAATAAATAAAAAATGATAATTGGCAGCAGAGAGACCGTTATTCCAAGATAAATGCCTCCGTATTCCGTGCGGTAAATATTCCCCCGCAAGGATTCAACCAGCATGGGAAGAGTGTATTTTGCTTTATCGGAAATAAGTATAAAGGGCGTAAAAAAATTATTCCATGATGCGACAAATGTAAAAATAGCCTGTGCTGCAAGGGCGGGAATTATTACTGGAAGAATCATTGTATTAAAAATCCGGTACTCGCCGGCACCGTCAATCCGCGCTGCATCAATAAGTTCAAGAGACAGAACAGACATCATGTACTGCCGCAGAAATAAAACAGTAGTTGCCGATGCAATGGCGGGAATAATAAGAGGAATATAATTATCCAGAAGTTTAATCTGCGCCATAAATTTGTAGAACCCCACAAAAGTAAGGGTGCCGGGAAGCATCATTATGATAAGGATCACTGTCCATATTGCAATCCTTCCCTTAAACCGGTAAATATGCAAGCCGTAAGCAGTCATGGCCGAAAAATATACGCCTAACAATGTAGCGCAAACGGAAATAATGGCGCTGTTGCCGAATCCCTGCCAAATTTGAAAACCGCGGCTGCTTAGCGCTTCCCAGTTCTGCATGGTATTGCCGCCGGGCAAAATAGATATACCGGTATTAATCTGTTCTGTTGAACGGGTAGCATTGATCAAGGTAAGGTACAGCGGAATTACCGCGGCAAGAAAAAGCAGCAGCATTATTATATAAATTAAAAACCGCTTGGGCAGCAAGCCGAATTGCCATGATCTCATAGGGCATTTCCTTTTCTTTTTCTTTGACTGCCGCTTCGATCCTGCAAAAAGAAAAAGATTATAAGGGCCAGGATAACGGTAATGATAAATATACCAATGGAAATTGCCGCTCCATAGGCGTAATCATTGCGGCCCTGAAACGCCATGTTGTACTGGTACATGGATGTGGTCCGTATCTTAAAGTCGGGAGCACCGCGCATATCGGTAAGCAAAAAAGGAATGTCAAACATCTGCATTCCGCCTATCATTGACGTAATAAGGACATAAAGCAGCATGGGGCGAAGAAGGGGAATCGTTATGCGCCATGCGATATGGCGGCTGTTGGCGCCGTCAACCAGAGCAGCTTCGTACAGCGATGCGGGAATGCTGGTAATGCCCGCCATAAGCATAATTAAGGTGTGGCCGTACCAAATCCACCATTGGATAAAAGAAACTAAACCCCGTGAAAACAATACCGAGCGGAAAAAATTAAAGGCTTCAATTACAAGTTCACCGTCAACAAGCGTTGTTTTTTGCAGGCCCAAAGACAGCAGAAATTGATTGGCCGGGGCCATTGTATGGCCGTTATAGCCGAAAATGCTTCTGAAAAGCATGGCCACCGATACTGCGGTAAGCAAATTAGGCAGATAAATTACCGCCCTGAACATCCCCTTGCCTTTTAGGTTAAGCTGCAAATCAGAAAGCCATACTGCAAGAAGCAGGGCTATTCCTAGTTGGGGAATAAAATTGAAAATCCACATTATAAATGTATTTTGCAGCGCGCCCCAGAAGTACGGGTCGCCAATAAGTTTTTTAAAGTTTTCTAACCCAACAAACGAAGATTCGCTTTGCAGGCCCCGCAGATCGGTAAAGCCCAGAAAAAAAGTGTACAGAATAGGCCAGAGGTTGAATATGCAAAATACCGCCACAAAAGGCGCTACAAAAAAGTACCCCCAGCGCTGTGTTTTTGCCTCATGCCCAATAGACTTGTTCATTTGGAGCTGTCCGTTTACAGGCCAAGCTGAATTTCCGCCTGATTTTTAAAATCACCTAACGCCTGAGCTTTAGTTTTCTCTCCAAACCGGTATGCGTTTACTTCTTCCTGAAAAATGCCTTCAATGGCCTGATCCGTTCCCTGGGCCAGTTTTCCGTCTACGCTTTTTGCCATTTCAGCGAATTCGGCATAGTGGTTTTGACCGGCAAGAAAGGGTTCGGCATAATTGTCTTTTATCTTTTCTACCACATTTAAATTGTTCATCAAGTCGCCCGAATCCAAAGCATAACGTTCAAGAAAATCATCGTCTGTTGTCAGATAACGGATAAATTCTTTGGCAGCGTCCGGGTTTTTTGTGTTTTTCCACGCAGCAATCCATGTGCCGCCCCAGCGGTATGGAGCGGGGCCGGGAATCATTGCCCAATCGCCCGCTGTCTGGGGAGCGTTGGTTTTAAGCACATAATGTAGCCCCCAGGTGGGCAGAAAATAAGAGAATACCTCCAATGCTTTTCCCGCTTCGTCTTTAAGTTCGCCCCTCATGCCCGCATACCATCCTTCAGACCATTGCCCCACCTGGCCGTCCCAGCGTTTGTCGTATAAAGTTTTGCTTATATCCAAATACGCTTCCATAACCGGATCTATAAATAGCTTGTCATTTACCACCCAGGGTTCATTGCGGGAACCGAGAAAAGGCTGGAAAAGATCGGCATGGCTGGAAACTACAACGCAGGCGCCGCCTGAACGTTCTTTCAGCAGTTCCGCAGTTCCAAGAAAGGCATTGAAATTGGCAAAATAAGATTGCACATATTCCGGATCATCGGAGCCGAGGTATTTTTGAGCAAGGCTGCGGCGGTAGAACATGGCGCCCGGACAGGCCTGCCAGGACATGCCGTAGACCCTGCCATTGTAAGAGCCGACTTCTGCAGGATAGGCCATTATCTTTTCCTTGTTGGCTTCATAAATGTCAGTCAGATCCAGCAGAAGGCCGGATTCAATGTACTTCCGCACAAAGGCAGCTTCCAGGGCAAATATGTCTGGTGTTCCCTGCCCTGAAACCAATACAGGATCCAGCTTGGAAGTAAATTGGTCCGTAGTGGTCATGGAGTACTTTATCGTTACATCGGGATGGGCAGGCGTATAGTAATTGTTGATAATGCCGTCCAATTCTTCGGTAAAGGACCAGACGGTTAAGGCAATTTCCCCGTCTCCTGCCTCTTCTTTTTTTGAACAAGCGCTTAACGCCACTAAAATTATTCCGGCAATAATAAGAATCTTTTTCATGTTTTCCTCCAAAAAAATTATTACAACACTGCTTTACGCAGATCGTATTCCACTATGTCCAATGCGCCAAGTTTTTTTAAGCGCGGAATTATTCCGGCAACATCGCTTTTTTTTACCGCAATTTTTACCGCATACCCTTCATCGCCAAATAGGGGCGCGACTGTGGGGCTGCGCATTGCAGGCAGCCCGTTTACCGCCTCGTTAAGGCAATGTTTCGGAATGTTCATTTCCAGCATCACCCGGTCGCGGCCATCAAGCACTGCCCTGAACAGCATGGCAAGCTCGTCAATGCGGTTCCTTTTTTCCGGGTCGGCCAGGGCGGCATGCGAGGCGATAAAACGTGTAGAAGATTCAAGCAAAGTACCAGTAATTTTCAGGCCATTATCCTGCAGGGTCTGTCCCGATGAAGTATTGTCGATGATCATGTCAGCATCATCCGGCGGGAACACTTCTGTTGCGCCAAAAGTACGGAGGATGCGGTAATGGTAACCGGCCTCATCGAGCCATTGTTTGGCAAGCTGCACATATTCTGTTGCTACGACAATTTTTTTCGCCCTAAGTTCCGCATCATCCACTGACTGTGGAACAGCCGCAACAATTTTTACCCTGTCAAAACCCAGATC
>WRNF01000038.1 GCA_009776715.1 Treponema sp.
AAGTTAAGAAGAGTAAACCACGGAGATCACGGAGAAACACGGGNTTTTTGTACAAGAATCATCGAATTTACTCCGTGAAACTCCGTGTCCTCTGTGGTTAAAATCCTTAACTTGTAGACATTGGCTAATCTATTGCTAAATAAGAAAAAAAATTGTAAAAACCTGCTTGATTATAACTGCTTCATGTGTTATAATTCCAGTAAATGGAAGAAGTCTTCCGGACAGAAGCGGCAGAAGCCCGGCGTTTCAAGTTAAAAGAATATGAGGGACCTCTTGATTTATTGCTCTATCTGATCCGAAAAAATGAAGTAAATATTTATGACATTCCCATATCCGACATTACCCGGCAGTATATGGAATATTTATGCCGTGCCGATGTCATGGACCTGGACGATGTGACTGAATTTCATTCAATAGCAGCTATGCTGCTGCTGATAAAATCCCGTACATTGCTCCCGGTGGAACTGGAAGATGACGATGATGCCTCCGATCCGCGGCAGGAATTGGTTGAACGTTTAATTGATTATCAAAAATTTAAAAAACTCTGCGAGTTAATGGAAGAAAAGGAAAAAGAAACCGAGTGGATAATTGAACGGGGCAAAATGCAGCATATTTTGCCGTTTAGCGATGAGGATTTATGGGAAACAATTGATATTTGGAGCCTTGTAAAAATATTTGAAGAATTAAAAAAGAAACTGCCGGGCGAAGGAATCATGGATTTACAGGAAGAAGTAACCGTGAACGAAAAAACTGTTTTGCTGTGGGAAATGCTGGAAAATAAGGGGGAGTGCCGNNTTACCGATCTTATTGTCCGTTCCCATTCGGTGTTGGATATTGTCTGCGCTTTTCTGGCAGTTTTGGAAGCGGCAAAAATGCATTTAATAGTAGTGCTGCAAAACAGAATATACGGCGATATAATGATAATGCCCCATAAACCGGCAGCAGATGAAGAACAGGCATACGGAGAATAATGTGGAAGAAAATTTGCAAAAAGATATTGCGCTAATAGAAATAATACTTTTCATGGAATCCGAGCCTATTGACGAAGCGGGGTTAAGCCGCGTAACCGGCCTTTCTAAAGAAACTGTCAAAGCTGCCCTGGAAAAACTCAGCGAGCGTTATGCGGCGGAGGAATCGGGCCTGGAATTATCTGTAATGGGCAGCAAGGTTAAAATCATTCCAAAACGCGAGTACTGGGAACAATTAAAAGACCGTTACGGAAAAAAAAACGAAGGCAGGCTGTCCCGCGCCGCAATGGAAACCCTTACCATTATCGCTTATTCTCAACCCATAACCAGGGCAGAAATAAAAGAATACCGCATGGTTTCTCCGGACAACATGATTCATCTGCTTTTGGAGAAAAATTTTATTAAAGAAATTGGTAAAAAAGACGTGCCGGGCAGGCCAGTGTTATACGGCACTACAAGAGAATTTCTTAAGCAATTCAAGCTTAATTCCATTGCCGATTTGCCAATGCTTGGAGAAAGCGATAAAGACCGGTTTGAACTTGAAGGAGAACTGCAATAAATGACATCAGCTTCCCTTGACCTAAACACAGAAACACGCCGCGAAGAGGCAGCAGGCCAGCGTTTGCAGGTTTTCCTTGCCCATGCAGGCATTGCATCACGGCGCGCAGCCGAAAAAATTATCACTGAGGGCAGGGTAAGCGTCAATAACCGAATAGTGAGCGAACTGGGAAGCAGGGTTTTTCCCGGCGATGCAGTGTTGCTGGACGGAAAAAAGGTACAGAAGGAAAGCATCAGCGCTTACCTTATTCTGAATAAGCCGCCCGGATACTTATGCAGCTCAGCCGATCCGCAGGGGCGGCCCCTGGCATTGGAACTTCTGCCCAATGAAAACAACCAGCGCCTGTACAGCGTGGGGCGGCTGGACTTTATGTCATGCGGCCTTATTTTTTTTACCAATGACGGTGATTTTGCCGCAAAGTTGGGGCATCCCGGCAGCGGCCTGGAAAAAGAATACTTTGTTGAAGCAACCGGCCATATCAGCGATGAGGTAATAAGCGCTTTTAATCAAGGCATCTGTATTGAAGATGTGTTTTACCGTGCAAAGGCTGTGCACCGTGTTGGCAGCAGGTGCATAAAAATCATCTTGATAGAAGGCAAAAACCGGGAAATACGGAAGATTTTTTCCCATTTCCGCCTGCATCCCTCTTTGCTCAGGCGCATACGCATAGGGCCGGTACAATTAGGAAAACTCGCGGAAGGGGAATCGAGAGCATTAACGTTATATGAATTAAAGGAATTGAAGGAGAAACTGTATGGTAATTGCAATTGACGGGCCTGCGGGTTCAGGAAAAAGCACCATCGCAAAACTGCTTGCGCAAAAGCTGCATGATGCGGAAGGGAAGGGCTTTGACTATATCAATTCAGGAAAATTATACCGCGCAATTGCGCTGGGCTGCCTGCGCACAGGCATTGATCCGGCCGATAACGAAAGCGTTATAACTTTTGCCAGGGATGCCTCAATTCAATACCAAAATGACAGGCTTGTCCTTAACGGCGAAGACGTTACTGAAAAACTGCATACCGATGAAATTGACCTTTTTTCGGCCCCGCTTTCCGCCATTGTGCCGGTCCGCCACATCGTAAATGACATTATCCGCAATATTGCAAAGGGCGAAAATGTTGTGGTAGAAGGCAGGGACATGACAAGCGTTGTTTTTCCCAATGCCGAACACCGGTTTTTTTTGGATGCTTCGGTAGAAACCCGCGCTATGCGCCGTTTTGGGCAGGGAGTTTCGCAATTGGGCCTTGATGAAATAAAAACGACAATCACCCAGCGGGATGAAATTGACCGAAATAAAATTGAAGGAAGCCTTGTAATTAGCGAGAAAGTAGTTTATATTGATACATCGGACTTGACCATAAATCAAGTTTATGACATATTAGAAGAGAAAATTAAATGGGGTAACCAGAATAGAGGAAAAAAAATGGATAATTTGGAAGTGGTTGCGGACACGAGTCCGTTGGACAACAGTCCGGCAGGCAATAGCCTGGCAGGCAAAGGTTCTTATGGCACAAATCAGTTAAACTTACAATCGCCGGATATTTCAGAATCCGATGCATTGAAAAAAAACACGCCAAATGCAGGTTTGGCGGATGAAACCGCGGATTCTGCCTCGGTAAAAAACGCAAATTCTTTTCCTGGGGAAAGCAAGGATGAAGAAAACATACAGACTCAATTGCAGGAAGAATACCTAAAAACTCTTGAACAACTGGAAGAAGGCCAGCTTGTTGTTGGAGTAGTCGTTCAGGTAAACGAAGATCATGTATTTATTGATGTCGGGTATAAATCTGAAGGAAAAATTCCAATTTCTGCTTTCGCCCAAACTCCGAAAATCGGGGATTCTGTTCCGGTTGTGCTTATCGCCAAAGAAAACAAACGCGGAGAAGTTATTGTTTCCAAACAAAAAGCAGATGAAAAAATTACATGGAAAAATATTAAATCGGCGCATCAAGATAATTCCGTCGTGGAAGGAACTATAGAAAAAGCAATTAAAGGAGGCTTTGAAGTTAATCTTGGATCTGGAATTAAGGCATTCCTACCCATTAGGCAGGCAGATGTGCTTAAAATTGATTCGCCGGAAAAACTTGTCGGCGAAAAAACTTTTTTCCATGTTGAGCGCGTCTATTCAGAAGGCAAAATTAATATCATTGTAAACCGGCGAAAATATTTAGAAGAGGAATTTGAACGTAAACGGAAAGAATTTTTTGACACTATTCCCATTGGCACCGATGTTAACGGAATTGTTAAAAGTTTTACTTCTTTTGGAGCATTCATTGATCTTGGCGGTTTCGACGGGCTTCTGCATATTAATGACATGAGCTGGGGGCATGTAACAAGGCCAAAAGAATTTGTAAGAAAAGGCCAGGAAATCCGCCTTAAAGTTATTCGCATAGATCGGGCGGAAAAAAGAATTAATCTTTCATTAAAACATTTTACCGATGATCCCTGGGTGCATTTTGAAGATAAATACCATGTTAATGATATTGTCAAAGGCAAAGTAACAAAGTTAACCGAATTTGGCGCTTTTATTGAAATTGAAGAAGGCATAGAAGGGCTTGCCCATATTTCTGAATTTTCATGGGTTAAAAAAATTCAAAAACCGCAGGAATTTGTTAAACCAAACGATGTGGTTGAATGCATGATACTGGGTTACGATCTTCAGGCGGGTAGGGTGTCGCTCGGCTTAAAACAGGTAACCGCAAATCCCTGGGACGACATAGAAAACCGGTATCCTTTGGGTTTAAGGCTTTCCCGCACTGTGGTAAAAATAACCAATGCCGGGGCTTTCATTAACCTTGAAGAAGGCATAGACGGCTTCCTTCACGGCGATGATATATCCTGGACAAAAAAGATAAAACATCCGGGCAGCGAACTTTCCGTTGGGCAGGAAATTGAAGTAATGGTAATTTCGCTGGATAAGGAAAACCGGAACATACGGCTTGGCATAAAACAGTTGACGGATAATCCCTGGCAAAGTTTTTCCGAAAGTTATCATCATGGATCGCAGGTGGAAGGGGAGGTTGCTTCAGTAACCGATTTTGGAATTTTTGTCCGAGTTCCCGGCGGCATTGAAGGGTTGATTCATAAAACCAACCTTATTGAAAACAGAAATGATAATCCCGATGATGCCCTTAAAAAATTTAAAGTTGGGGACAAAATAAGAGCCGTTGTGCTTGAGGTGCAGGGAGATAAACAAAAACTTGCTTTCTCGATTAAAGATTATCAGAAAAAAATGCAGAGGGAGGAACTGTCCCGCTATATGACCGAAGAGGAAGATGGCGCTTCCACATTTACGCTTGGCGATATATTNAAATCNAAGAACAATGCTGCAGAAGAACAATCTGCCCTGAATACAGACAAAGATACGCAGCAAAATTCAGAAGTTCCGGATGCTGAAGGCAGCAAAGCAGGCGAAGAACCGGCGGATATGCATCCGGCGGATAATAATCCAATTGAAAATCAGGCTGATAACCCGGAGGACAGTCATGTTGAAAATACGCCTGATAAGCAGCCTGTTGATTTTCAATCTGAGGAAACACAGCCGGAAGATTCCTCTCCGGAAAGCAGTTAGAACTTGAAGGACGGCCGGTTATGCTGTCAAAAATTAGCCCTGAAAAATTTAATAAATTAATAGAGATTAATACCCTCATCAATTCTAATTATCAGAATTTAAGCATTTTACTTAATCACATTATCAAGTCAGCAATGGAACTGTGTGAGGGAGAAGCTGCAAGCCTTATGCTTGCGGACCAGAAAAAACAGGAGTTAATTTTTGAAGTTGCCTTAGGGGCAAAGGCAAATGAAGTAAAGAAATTTAAGGTAAAAATGGGAACAGGCATTGCAGGATGGGTTGCGTTGCACAATAAAGCAATAATTGTTAATGATGTTGCAAGCGATGAACGCCATCTGAAATATATTTCCAGCCAAATAGGATACCCTTCAAATACAATGCTTGCCGTACCAATGCGGGTAAGGGATGAATGCATAGGCGTAATTGAAATTATCAATAAAACTAACGGAAATAAATTTAACGATGATGATCTTGAATGGCTAATAATTTTTTCCAATCAGGCAGCCCTTGCAATAATGAATGCAAAATCACTTGAAAAAGCACATAACCAAATTCAAATTTTACATGAACTGACTGCTTTGGAAAACGGGTACCATACATTAATAGGAAAAAGCAGCATAATCCAGGAAAAAATTGAATTGGTAGAGAGGGTTGCAAAAACCGATTCTTCAGTGCTTATTCTGGGAGAAAGCGGAGTAGGCAAGGAGCTTTTTGCCGAGCAAATTCATCTTCGCAGCCTGCGTTCAAAGGCGCCGTTCATTAGGGTAAATTGCGCCGCATTGCCGGAAGGTTTGCTGGAAAGCGAATTATTCGGCCATGTTAAGGGAGCTTTTACCAGCGCCGTCAATGACCGGCGCGGGCGTTTTGAATTAGCGGACGGCGGAACAATTTTTCTGGATGAAATTGGCGATATGCCGCTGGCATTGCAGGCAAAAATACTTAGGGTCATTCAGGAAAAAACATTTGAAAAAGTAGGAGGGGAAGAATCCATTACCGTTAACGTCAGGATAATTGCAGCAAGCAACAGGGACATAGCGGCAATGGTAGATAACAGTGAATTCCGAAGCGATTTGTATTACCGGTTAAATGTATTTGAACTTGTTGTGCCTCCGCTGCGGCAGCGCACAGAGGACATACCGGAACTTTCACGGTTTTTTCTGAATAAATATATGCAAATAAACAAAAAATATTTTGAGGGTTTTTCAGAAAATGCCCTGCAGTCGATGCTTACTTATTCATGGCCGGGAAATATCCGTGAACTGGAAAATTGCATCGAACGGGCATGCGTTATTGGGAGCGGTAAATGGATTACGCGGGAAGACCTCTTTTTTGAAACCGAAAAAACAGTGCAGGAGAACACGGACAGAAACCTTAAAACCATGCTTAATGTTTTTAAATCAAGCTTTATTTCCAAAGTGCTTGACGAAAATAAATGGAATCAGACAGAAACGGCAAAAGTGCTGGGAATTCAACGCACCTATTTATCAAGGCTTATAAAGGAGCTTGACATTAAAGAGTAAGCCATATTATTATTCAAAGTGTATATCCATATTTTGGATAAGGCATATATACGGCAGGAGTGTTTATGAAGAAGAAAAAAAAAGAAGAAGAAATATCAGCAGAAATTAAAATTAGTGAATATATTCAAAAACACCGTAAGTTATTATTAGTGTCTGCAATAGTAATAATATTATTGTTTATTGCAAGCATTGTTACGGTAAACATCATTAGCAGAAATAAAGAAACGGCCATTTTAACCGTTGAAAAATTTGGCATTCGTTTTGAAGAATTACAAAAACGTTATGAAGAATTGAAGCAACGTGCCGATTCAGCAGAAGAGGATGCAGAGGATTCGGCTTTTGAAAATGAAGAAAGCGCTGCATGGCTAGACGAAGAATTGGAATCTGTGAATCTGGAATCTGTTGATGAAGAATCGGTTGTGCCTGAAGAGGAAGCAGTTGCCGCAGAGGAAAATCTTGATGAGGAAACTGAAGAAATTGCAGATGAAAAACAAATCATGTCTTTGGAAGAAGAAATGAACATTGTGCAGTCTGATTTTGATGCTTTACTTTCTGATCTTGAAACCTTTGCCAATGAAAATTCAGGGTATCCGGCGTATAGGGCATGGTGGCTTGCCGGGCGTATATATGCCGACAGGGAAGAATGGGCAGAAGCGGAAAAAGCCTGGGCTGCATCTTCAAAAGAAGCAAAAAATTCCATCCTGGCGCCCTTGGCGTGGTATAATGCCGCTGTTGCTGCCGAACATCAGGGAAAAATTCCTGAAGCAATTGAGTATTTTACCAATTCCGTATCTATTCCTTCAAGAATATTTATTGAAGCTCCAAGGGCTTATTTTTCAATAGGGCGGCTTAGTGAATTTACCGGCGATATTGATGCGGCAATGAAAGCATACAATTCAATTGTTAATGACTATAGTTTTGTAACTCCCTGGGCAAACCTTGCTCAATCAAGAATTATTTTGCTGGAAATTCAAGCTGGAGGAACCGGCAGTTCTGATAGCCCGGAGGGACCCGGCAGTGATGACAGCATGGATGAAACCGGTAGTGCCGATGAAAACAGCAGTGCCGAAATCGGCATTGACGGAGAAATTCCGGAAGGAAACGAATGATTGTAACTGCGATGAAAAACCGGCTGCTTAAAATTTTTATTTGCATAATTTCTTTAAGCGGGTTTGCATCCTGCGGGCTAGAGGCGTTTTATTTTTTAGATAATATTCCTTCGGTGAATTTGGAATTTGGGCGCGCTACCATAAGAATGCCTACAAGCAACGACGACGGATATGATACCCCTCAAGCCGGGGGGTATTTTTCCAATTTTTTGATTTTTTACCGTATATACATCAGCGACGATAACCCCAGCCAGATTATTTATACCGATACTGACCGAATTGCAATCAACAGCACACTGAATTCTGATTGGAATAGTCTTTATTCTTTTACGAAAGAAAATATTTCAGGTGAAACGTCAAATATGGACAGAAAATTTCTTGACCGTAATTATTATAAACTGGAACTGGAAGGAAATGATATTGATAAAATTCTCGACCGAAGAGTTCTGCAAACAAACCTTATCATTGATTTTTCGGTAGTAGGCGAGGCCCCAACCTTAATTATTGAGAATAGCGCATCCTCTTATACTTTGAAAAGGACAAACAATAAACCCGGTTTAACGTTTTTTCCCGAACCTTCTGACGACTGGCGTTTTTTTAACTTTCAGGAATTGCGGGATCCGAGCAAAGCCTTGTCCGCAGTGAAAGATATTAATGCCGATGTTGTTACCAAAACCAATCCTTCCATGCCCCTGGATTATACATATGTTTCAATGTACATTGTTGCAGCCGGAAAAAGCAACGAAACGCCTCCGGTCAGTATTTTTAGCCAGGCAACTTTTATAGGCGTTTTCAAACTCCCTGAACCATTTTAAGAAGAGGGGAAAAGGGTTAGGAAAGCATCCAATAATAATAGCGAATTTCACTGTCCATAATGGGCATTCTGTCTACTTGAGTAGAATTCACCATTAAAACTAATAAAATTAATAAGTTCAAACTATTATCAAAACAAGGTTTATTTTTAAATAGTTATTTCTTTTTTTGACATATCCTGGCTTTTTTTTATTAATACAACAGTTTAAACCTGCTATAATTCTGTCTTCCACTCTTCGTTCATATTTTCCAATTCGATGAGCGAATAAATGCCACCGGACTTTAGTCCTCTGGGACTATTTGCCCCTTCTGAGCTTTCACTGAACAGCCAGTTTTTTCTGCCAATTACAAAACGGACACTTTAGCCAGCGGCATTTCGCGTTTTCGAAAACGCTTACGTTATACACCTTTAATTGTAAGGCGTTAAGTGACGGATACGTTTTTTTCCGAACCTACCAGCTTTAGGAAAAAGCTTTAGGAAAAAGCTTTAGGAAAAAGTTTTATTCGTGGCGAGGGTTTAATACCCCGCTCCTTGGGGCGTGAATCAAACGGCTCATCTTTTGGTACATTGGGTATTAAACCCGAGACCAATACCTCGGGAGAACGACGATACCCCGTCCCTTCAGGCTAAACTTGACCCACAGAATCTGATAGCCATTCCTTGTAGGTAAGCAGAGTATTTAGTTTATCAAGNCCAATCCAAATAGTTTTTACACCGGGAGGGCCGTCACTCGGCGCTCGTTTCGGGCCGCCCAGCCAGCTTAAATATGTTACCGCCTCCGCTATCGTATAAGGTTTATCAGGCGGTTTCTTGGTTTTGTTTGCCGTACAATAAAGCACTTTCCATTCGTCTTCTTCGAAACATACCGTACAAGGAAGCTCCGGATGTATCCGTGCAATATGGGTTATGTTCAAAATTGCCACGGCTATTATCGAATACATCAAAACTAAGGTGGTTGTTTTTTCTATGCTCCGTTCCTGCAGTTTTTCAACAGCACAGCCGGATTTGAGTACATAATGAAAACGTTCTACCTTCCACCGCTGCATGTACCAGACTGCTTTTTCATATGCGGCCTCATCGGTTTCCACCGGCTCATTGGTCATTAAAAACCATTCA
>WRNF01000039.1 GCA_009776715.1 Treponema sp.
CTGCCTGAAATTCTTTTTCTTTTTGAAGAAATAGACATTAAGCCTCTTCGCGGAAAGAAATTTCCGTTTGAAAAAATACCGGTAGAAAACGGTTCCAAAGAAAAAAAACAGCAGGTTTCTCCCTGGATTTTATTTCTTATTATTAAAACGTTAATGAGAAAAATATCCGGGCAGGCATTGGGAAATGTGCCAAACAGCGATGTTAGGGCTTTGTACCGTTTTTTAACGCTGGGGATCGAGAGCTTTAGAATCGGGAGTGAACAGTGAGAAATGAACAGAGAAAAATAAGGAGCATAAGGAATTAGAAATGCAGATTAAAAAGAATATGAGTAAATTAAATATATTTATTGCAGCCGCTGCTTTAGCTTTAGTTGTTTGCGGAAACATATTTGCCCAGGAGGAAGCTGTTTTGCAGCAGCCTCAAAGCGATGCGATGCGCATTAGCCCGGACGAGGCAGTAAAAATGGCAATGGACAGCAACCTGGGCCTGGAATCGGTGCGGGCGGCTAACAGCACAAAAAAGCGGGCTTCGGGTTACTCGTGGAATCAATTTATTCCCGACTTAACAATCGGCGGCAGTTTGATTCTGGATAATCAGAAGACTAAGGTTAGCGGAACTGTTCCGGTTCCCTGGCGTTCCGAACTGGGCCTGCTTGGTTTGAATCAAAATGATGTTGAAATCTCAATACCCGGTTATGGTAAAATGTATAACTGGATGATGCCTTATTCCGCAGAAGCTTCGCAATGGCATGTTGCCGGGTCGATACAGGCATCGCTTACTATCAGCTTTGCGATGTTTGCAAACATAAACCGGCTGCGCATGGATTACCAGGGCGGGCTGCTTGCTTACGAAAAAGCAAAACTGCAACTGGAGCGGGATGTCCGCAAAGCGTATAACACCATGCTGCTTTTGCAGGAAAATATAATTTTGCTTAAGGAAAATTTTGATGCGGCAGAGCGGCGCCTGCAAATGGCGCGGGCAAATTACAATGCCGGCCTTGCTCCGGAACTGGTTCTTTTGCAGGCGCAGGTTGCCGTGGAAAACATGAAGCCAATGATAGACCAGGCAGATAACGGCATGCGGCTGGCAATGGCCCAGTTTGCATTTTTTTTAGGCTTGTCTTACGATACCCCATTTGAATTAATTCCGGTGGACGAGGAAACAATTTTTATCCCATTAAATGTGCAGGAATTAATTTCCAAAGCCGCTTCCGGCAAACCCGATATTCAGGAACTGCGCTACAGCATTCTGTTACTGCAAAGCGTCCGTAAAACACAGGTTATGGCCTTATTGCCGTTTTTAAACTTAAGCTGGGGCATAACGCCCACCTTTACCGGCAATCCCTGGAAAGACAGTTGGGGCGATAAAGATTTATGGAGAAGAGGCGGCTCTTTGACCATTACCCTGGGCCTAAGGCTGCACAGCCTTTTTCCTTTTAGCCCGGATTTTCAGGGAATTAAAAATATGGACGATCAAATATCCATTGCCAATATTGGCCTGGCGCAGATGATTCAAGGCACGGAAATTGAGGTGTACAATACCGTGCTGTCTTTGAATAAAATTCAGGTTACTGCGGAAGTGCAGGCGCAAACCGTGCAGCTTGCCGAGCGTTCCTACCTTTTAACCGAACAGGCATACCGGGCCGGCCTTCAGGATCTTTTGCAGGTACAGAATGCAGAGCTTGAATTAAAACAGGCAAAAGTGTCCATACTTGAACAGCATTTTAATTATCTTAACGGTCTTTTAGATCTTGAATATTCGATAGGAGTTCCTTTTGGAAGTTTAAATTCCAACTGAAAATTATTAAGGAGAAAAATAGATGAAATTTTTTAGATTATATCCGGTCTTGTTTTTGTTATTACTGATAATTTTATCCGGATGTGAAAAAAGCGGTGATAAAAACCCCGAAGCTTCCGGCGAAGAAACCGCAGCGCCGGTTGCCGTGTATGCGGTAAACACCACTACTGCGGTACAAGGCCAGATAAGCGATTATATTGCATTGTCGGGAGACATTATTGCAGGAACAACAGTTGACGCTTATGCCGAAACTGCGGGCAAGATAGCCGCAGTGTATGTGGTTATTGGGCAGTGGGTGAACAGGGGCCAAAACATCGCCGCAATTGATCCTTCCCGCCCAGGCATGGATTATTTATTGAGCATGGCAACNGCCCCCATCAGCGGGACGATAGTTACCTTGCCNGCGCAGGTGGGAATGACCGTAAGCCCTGCTGTGCCGCTTGCCAGAATTGCCGGGGGAAATGCGCTGGAAATACGGCTGTATGTCGCAGAACGTTTTATTTCAAAAATTGCGATGAATCTTCCCTGCGAAATAAACCTTGACGCATGGCCGGGAGAGGTTTTTCAGGGAAGCATTAAAGAAATAGCCCCCACGGTTGACATTGCTTCCCGCACTATGGAAATTAGGGTCAACGTTAGAAACCCCGGCAATAAACTTAAAACAGGAATGTTTGCCAAAGTTAAAATAATTACCGAACGGAAAAATAATGTCGTTAAAATACCGGTATCCGCCATGATTTCCCGCTTTGGAGAAAATTATATATATGTTGTTGCGCAGGACCCGGAAAACCCGGAATACAGCATTGTGCGGAAACAAATGGTAACTCCGGGGATATTGATTGACGGGGTGCTGGAAATACAGGAAGGCCTTGAGCCTGATCAGGAAATTGTTGTTCGCGGCCAAACCCTGCTGGATGACGGCTTTAGAATTAACATTATCGAGCGGACTGAACCGCTAAAAGCATTGGAGTAACACAATGAGCATGGTAAAAACAGTCGTTTCACGGCCAACCACATTTCTAATTATTTTTATTCTGTTGATTGGGCTTGGTTTTTTTGCCCTGTCGAACCTTCCCATTGATCTGTATCCAGAGATAAATCCGCCTTATTTGGTGGTTTTTACCACATATACCGGAGCAGGGCCGGAAGAAGTTGAACGCTCGGTAACCCGCATTTTAGAAGCGGCCTTATCGGGGGTGTCGGGGATTGAAAAAATTACTTCCAGCACGTCAAAAGGCTCAAGCATGGTTATAATGGAATTTACCTACGGCACCGACCTTGCGGAAGCCTCTCTGTCGGTTCGCGATGCCCTTGACCGCATCAGACGTTATTTTCCCACCGAAGTGGATACCCCGACTATTTTTAAATTTGACCCTTCGATGATTCCAATTATGGGGCTTATGATAAGCGGGAATAACCGCACGCCTGAGCAGTTAAGGGAGATGGCCGAAGATACCATCATTCCGCGGATAGAACAGACTCCGGGAATTGCAACAGCCAGCGTTAACGGCGGCAGGGAAAAAATTATCCGCGTAGAAATTCCCCAGAACCGGCTTGAAGCCTACGGCCTTACCGTTACGCAGATTCAACAGATGCTGGTGATACAGAATATACAAACTTCTGTGGGAACCATTACCGAAAGCGGATTGTCGTATATTCTTACCGCTATGGGCGAATATACTTCGCTGGATGAAATAAGAAACACCGTTATTTCATACAAAGGCGGCGGCCTTTCCGGAACCCAGATTGAGATGCCCCGGCAGGTGTACCTGCGGGATCTGGCCGATGTTTTTGAAGGCTATCGCGACGAGACAAGCACTGTTTATGTAAACGGCCAGCCTGCGGTTATGCTGCAGGTGCAGAAACAAAGCGGGAAAAACTCTGTCCAGGCTGCAGTTGATCTGAGGGAAAGGCTAAAAAGAATGGCTTCAGAAATTCCGCCGGATATAAAAATAGACGAGATATTTAACACCACAGACATTATTGAAAATTCCCTTGGCCAGGTTGTTTCCACCGCATACAGCGGAGGAATTTTAGCGGTGCTTATTCTGTTTATTTTTCTCCGTTCAATTAAACCTACACTGATTATTGGGTTTAGCATTCCCATTTCGATTTTGATAACCCTTATGCTTATGTATTTTGCCGGCCTTACTTTAAATCTTATGACTATGGCAGGGCTGGTGCTGGGAATAGGAATGTTAGTTGATAATTCAATTGTTATTTTAGAGAATATTTACCATTACCGGGAAAAAGGAGCAAAGCTAAGATCCGCCGCATTGCTGGGTACCGGCGAAATGGTTGTTGCCATTACCGCATCCACATTAACCACCCTGTGCGTTTTTCTTCCGCTGGTAATGTTTCAGGGGCTTTTGGAATTGGCCGGTGAATTATTTGCAGGGCTTGCCTTTACTGTCGTTATATCGCTGGCAATTTCCCTTCTTACCGCAATTTTTTTGGTTCCAATCCTTTCAAGCCATTACCTTCCCCTGGTAACAAGGAAACAAAAACCGCTGCGCGGAATTTTGGCGAAAATAGACAATGTTTTTGCCCGGGCTTTAAATGGGCTTGACAATGTGTACCGCAGGGCAGTTGCCAGAGTGCTGCGGCATAAAATAATTGTCATTCTTTTTATGCTTGCCCTTTTTGTAGGGAGTATGTTATTAATTCCCAGAATAGGATGGGAATTTATGCCGCAGCAGCAGGAAGACAATGTTAGCATTACCGCTAATTTGCCTGTGGGAACCCCTCTTGAAGACACCGAAAACATTTTAAGGCAGTTTCAGGAAATTGTTGAAAGGGACATGAAAGGGTATGACACGATGGTTCTGGAAGCTGCCGATAGCGGCAGCCTTACCGGCAATTCTAGTTTGCTTAGGATTAATTTACCCCAGTACGGCGACAGGATTCTTTCGGCTAACGACATTCGAAATAAATTGCAGCCTTTTTATAAAGATTTCCCGGATGCATTGTTTGTTTTTAGCGCAGATGAAAATACGGTAACTATAACCATTAATTTCCCCGATGATGTGCCTCTCTCTGAAACTGAAGAAACAATAACGCAATTTAAGGAAATTGCCGAGAGGGAACTAAAATTTTACGAAAGGCTGGTGCTGCGTGCAGGCGGCGGCGGAATGTTTAATATAAACAGCAGTACCAATTCCGGATCTTTGCGGCTTAATCTGCGAAAATATAAAGACAGAATACTTACAGCTAACGAAATAAAAGATAAATTACGGCCTTATTTTAACCAATTCCCCGATGTCTCCTTTAATTTTGGCAGCGGCATGGGCGGCATGATGGGCAGCGGCGCGGCAGTGGACATTATCCTTCGCACCGATAATTTAACAAAAGGCAAACAAATTGGAGAGAAAATAGCTAAACTCTTAAGCGAACGGATTCCGGAAGTGACCGAACCGGAGGTTGATCTTAAAGACGGGCTTCCCCAAATTGAATTAATGCTTGACCGTGCAAAAATGTATGCATTAGGACTCAATACTTATGTTGTCGGCAACGAAATAAAGGCGGCAGTAGACGGCATTGTTGCGACCAAATACAAAAGCAGCGGGCATGATTACGATGTTTTATTAATTCTTGCCGAAGCAGACCGAAACACAAGGCCGGCCCTTGACAGCATTTTTATCGACAGCCAAATGGCAGGCAGGGTGCCGCTTTCCAGTTTTGTGCATTATGTGGAAGGCACCGGCCCGCTTACCATCAGGCGGGAAAACCAGAGCCGAATAATTCATGTTACCGCGGGCGCAAAGCCGGGAACAAAAACAAACACGCTGCAGGATGATGTAGAAAAACTAATTAGGGAAGAAATTCCGGTTGAAGATGATGTGATCATCGAATTTGGCGGCGACAATGCGGAAATGATTAAAATGTTTTCCCGCTTCCTGCTTATCTGCATAGTTGCGGTTTTCCTCGTTTTCGGGGTAATGGCAAGCCTGTTTGAATCGTTCCGCGATCCGTTTATTATACTTTTCACCATACCTCTTTCGCTGATAGGCATTGTGGCAATTTACCTTATCACAAACACTATTTTTAATGTTCTTACCGCGGTCGGCCTTTTGGTTTTAATCGGAGTAATTGTGAATAACGGCATCATTCTTGTGGATTACACCAACCTGCTGCGCAAACGCGGCCTGCCTTTAATTGAAGCCTGTATTGAAGCAGCCGGCAACCGCCTGCGGCCTATACTTATGACCACCCTTACCACAATTCTGGGCCTTTTGCCAATGGCCTTTTTCCCCGGTGAAGGTTCGGAACTGGTAGCCCCCATCGGGAAAACAGTATTGGGCGGCCTTACTTTTGGCACCTTGATGACACTGTTCCTTATGCCGACAATATATGCAGTAATGAACAAACGCTCTGACAGGCGGGCGGCAAAAGCCGAAGCGAGACGCGATAGAATCGCCGCCGGCCAAAGCCGTTCCAAAAAAATGCTGTCCGAAACGGCAGATAACGATACGGCCTATGCTCATACGGAGGAAGAAAAATGAAACGCATTGAAATTATCGCAAACCATTCTGTAGAGGAAAATATTCTTGAAGCCCTTGCAAAAGAAGATGCCGGTAAATATTACACTAAATACCCCAATATTTTGGGGGTCGGTTCCACTGGCCCCCGTATGGGAGATGCAATATGGCCTGAAGAAAATTTTACCCTTGTTATTTGGTGTGAAGACGAGGAAGCCATTGCCATAGAACGCGCAATTGCAGAGGTAAAGAAAGTTTTCCCTGACGAAGGGATAAAAATTTTCGGGCTGTAAATAATGCCTTAGGCTGCTTTACTTTTTTTACAGATGATGTCAAACTAATAGTGTCTTGTTTTCATGACTTGTTTTCATGGCTTGTGAGAGACAAGAAAGTATAGGTTCAAAACCGTGTGTTTGCAGTCTCTCACAAGCCTATTTATTTCCGCCGGAGGCTTACAATGAAATCCAGCAGCATTGGTTTTCGCCGTGAATTTAAAAAAAACAAAGCTCTCTTTTTTATGGTTGTTCCGGTAATGCTGCTGGTATTTGTCCTGCAATATGTTCCCATGACAGGCCTTATTTTGGCCTTTAAAAATTACCGCTTTGATCTGGGAATCTTCAAAAGTGCATGGAACGGCTTAGACAATTTTCGCTTTCTTTTCCTTTCCGGAGATGCTTTTCGCATTACCAGCAATACTATTCTATATAACCTGTTAAATCTCTTTACCTCCCAGATACTGGCAATAATTATTGCAATTGCCATCTCGGAACTGCACGGCAAGAGGCTTTTTAAGAAATTTTGCCAGTCTACTATCTTTCTTCCCTATTTTATTTCCTGGGTTATTGTCGGAACTTTTGTGTTCAACATCTTTAATTATGAAACCGGAATAATGAACAACATTCTTAAATCAATTGGCATGAATCCGGTAAATGTTTACAGTAAACCAGCGGCCTGGCCTTTTATTATTTCCGCTTTCAACGCATGGAAATGGTGCGGGTATAACTCGGTAATTTATATCGCTGCCATTACTGCAATTGATCCGGAATGTTACGAGGCTGCTGACATAGACGGGGCAAATATTTTTAGAAAAATCCGGAATATTACTCTGCCTTCCATACGCCCAACAATCATCATCATGCTGCTTTTGCAGATTGGGCGCATTCTTAGGGGAGATTTTGAGATGTTTTACCAAATCGTGGGAAACAACGGTCAGCTCTTCAATGCTACTGATATAATTGACACTTATGTTTTCCGTTCCCTCCTGTCCAGCGTCAATATTGGAATGACCGCGGCGGCATCCTTATACCAGTCAGTGCTGTGTTTTATAATAATAATAACGGTAAATCATATTGTAAAAAAAGTTGAGGCGGATTATGCCCTTTTCTAGCAGCAGTATACGCAGGGATAATGCAACCCTGGCTTTTAATGTTTTATGCTGCATATTGATAGGGTTTATTACCCTGGTATGTTTGTTTCCGTTTCTTATGCTTGTTTTGGGGTCTTTTACCGACGAATCGATAATACGCCGNTATGGGTACAGCCTGTTTCCTGATAAATTATCAATTGAAGCATACAAGCTAGTGTTCCAAAATCCGGAAAGGATTATCCGGGGTTACATAAATTCCATCTTTATAACGGTTGCGGGTACCTTAACAGGGCTTTTTCTCATAACAATGACCGCTTATGTGTTAAGCCGTAAGTCTTTTAAATACCGTAATATTATTGCTTTTTACTTTTTTTTTACCACACTTTTTAACGGAGGCATGGTTTCTACCTATATTTATTATATCCGTTATCTGCAATTAAAAAACAGCTATTTTGCAATGATACTTCCGCTCTTGTTCAATGTATTTCATCTTCTTATAATGAGAAGTTTTATTTCTGCCATTCCTCATTCTATTGTTGAATCGGCAAAGATAGACGGCGCCGGAGAATTTAACATATTTGTCCGCATCATTCTTCCAATGCTGCCTTCGGCGCTTGCCACAATAGGGCTCTTTATAGCCCTGGGTTACTGGAATGACTGGTACAATGCCATGCTCTACATCAACGATCAGGCGAAATATCCGCTTCAATATATGCTGTATGACACCCTGATGCGCGCACAGGCATTTTCCCGAATTGCAGCCCAATTGGGAATACGGGTGGAAAACCTTCCTACCTATTCGCTCAGGCTTGCAATGGCTGTGGTGACCACAGGGCCTATTATCCTTGCGTATCCATTTGTGCAGAAATACTTTATTAAGGGAATAACACTTGGGTCATTGAAGGGCTGAAGCATAAATAAGGGAAGAGACAGAAATATGGCAGGAATTACTATTTATGATATCGCCAGGGAAGCAGGTGTATCTACCTCTACAGTTTCCAGAGTGCTGAGCAACAAAGCCAGTATTAGTGATGAAACCAAACAGATTATCAATAAAATTGTTAAAAAATACAATTTTAAGCCCAATGCGGCTGCACAAAGCCTGAATATCGGTACCCGTATAATAGGCCTCATGGTCTCCGATATCCGCAGCGGATATTTTTCATCATTGACAGTTGCCTGCGAGGAAGCTGCCAGCAGCCGGGGGTATACAGTTTTACTCTGTAATATGCTGAATAAATATAGCCTTGAATTAGACCATCTGGAAAAACTCTATGCCCAGCGTGTTGAAGCGATTATACAGCTTGGCCGCAGAACTGACGATATTATTTCCGACCCTTCTTATGTGAAACATGTTAGGGCTATTACCCAGAATATTCCCTTTATTACCTCCGGTAAACTGGATGGGGTTGATTATTATTCGGTAAAGATGAACCATACTCTGGCTATAAGAATAGTGATAGACTATCTGATGTCCCTTGGTCACAGGAAAATTGCTTTTATCGGAGGTGAAGAAAAGTCTTTATCGATTTATGAAAAAAAAATTGAATATATCCGTATGATGAAGGAATACAACATTAAGTTACCCAGAGAATTTTTTCAGGAAGGGTCTTATAATATGCCGTCAGGTTATAATTGCATGGAGCGTCTTCTAAAACTTGCAGCAAAGCCCTCTGCCGTAATCGCAGTAAATGATGAATGTGCGATTGGCGCAATTCATGCTTTAAAGAGGCACGGCCTAAGCGTGCCGGACGATATGTCGGTGGTCGGCTGTGACAATACTGTATTTTCACAGTTTACCTGGCCGCAATTAACCACAGTTGAATATAATTATCCCCTGTTCGGCGATTCCCTGGTGAATACTGCTATTCTGGCAGCCCAAAAGAAAAACCCTCCCCGTGAAACCATATTAACACCTTCACTTGTTGTCAGGGAATCCTGCCGGGCTCTGTAAGCTGCTTATTC
>WRNF01000040.1 GCA_009776715.1 Treponema sp.
CAGTTGCGGCGGATCATTCTCCGGCGGGACGGTTTTGGTGAGCAGCTTATTGGCAGGAACGGCTGTTTCGTCCTCGCTGCCCTTGGGAATGAACCATGCATATTTTTCCACATCGGGGTCCAGTTCCAAATAAGTTACCGCTTCGCTCATGAAGTTCATTTGGTATTCCAGGTTCTGCCATGCCGCGTTAGGCTGGGAATATTCCCACGAACAAAATTCGCTTAGCCAGATGGGTTTGCCGTAACGCTTAAACTGGTTAATAAAGCCTTTTAGCGCGCCGGTCCCCGGCATATAACAATGCACTGCAATAACGTCTATGTCGTCCAGGGACACATCCTTAAAGCCTTTGTTTTTAATTGTTTTTCCGGTATTTTCGTCAATGCTGTCTATGCCGAAAAATTCATCCAGCCAGACAAAGGGAACCCAGTAATTTTCCAGGGTGCCGTAATTCATGCCGGGCGCTATTATTTTTAAGTTATGGTTTTTGGCGAATTTTACCAGTTTTGGCCAGTATTTTGCCGCCTCTTTGGGGGTATAATTGCACTGGTCGCGCAGGTTAGGTTCATTGTAACCCATAATAAAGTCTATGTCCGGATTTTTTGCCAGGTATTCTTCCAGCATGGCCTCGAAATCCCAGTTATTCCACACCATGGGGTAATACAAAACATTGTGTTCTTTCCGCGCCGCTTCCACATCGGGATGGGGCTGTATGTACCAGTTGTAAAACCACTTTACCGCAGGGGCTAACAAGGCCATGTCCTCGGCATAGGTTTTATCCTGCTCAAAGCTGTAGGAAACGCCCCGTTTATCGGTAAAGGGGCCGCCTCTTTTTTCAGTTGTGCGCACGCTCCCCGGGCTTGTGCTGCAGGAGGCAAGAAAAATTATAAACACACAACCGGCAACTGATATTTTCTTCATAATTATTCCTCTATTCTGCATGTATCGAATACAGCCTGGTTCCGGCACTTTCCTCATTGTCTTCAAATTCCTGCCAGCCTGCCAGAGCCTGTGCAGATGTATTATATGATTTTTCGGTATATAAATTAAAACCAGTCACCATTGTCAGGTCTACTCCTTCATCCGCAAAATCCTGCAGTAAAAATTCATAATTTGCATATTCATAATCTGCCGATGTAAAAGGAATGCGGTATTCAACTCTTTTGTGCCTGTCATTAAGGGTAGTGGGCACACCTATATAACCGCTTTCCAAAGCAAATGTCCATGTAGAATCCTTTACTATCTGTGCCCGTACCACTATTTTGGTTAAATTGGTTAAATCGTGGTTTAACCCCTGGCTGCCGAATATATACCAGTCATCCTGCGGAAATCCAATCCAGACTCCGCTTGTCCAAAAACTGTCTTTAGATATATTTTTCATAAAACAATTTAAAATCCACTTCTCAGGTTCCAGGTTATAGGTATGATAACACTGAGCATCGCCGGCAGTGCCTCCCCAGTAAAGGGGTAGAATCACAGCGCCGCCGTGGTCATTAGGCTGCTGCAGGTTCTCGAAATCTTCAAGTATTACTTTGCCGGTAGGCTTAACCGTTTGATTTCTTACTGTTATTTCCATGTCGCCTGATATTACATTATACCCAGTTTTAAATGTTGTAGCATCGGTTATCATGCTTCGCACTCCGTCAAAGGTTACATAGAGAGATACCTTTTTATTATAATCAGATGATGATATCTTATCGCCTGTTATTGTAAGACCGGGGGCATTATATTGAATGTTAAACATATTGGTTAATCTAAATTTATTTGTGAATATTGCCGAACCAGGTCTTTGTTCCCTGCCGTACAATGTATAACGCACATTATCCAGCCTATAGTAAACAAATGTGTCCTGAAGTAGGACATCGATATCAACCTGCATTCCGCCGCCGGGTATTTCGCCTTTTACAGGCAGAATAACGCTTTCCAGATATTTATCNTCTGCATAATTTTCAGAATTTAATCGAACAAATTCNACTTTATCAATGTAGTACACCAGATCTGAATCATAGGGAATAACCTGCCAGGGAAGGAAATACAGCATTATGTTTTTGCATACCTCCCCGTGCTTGGGAATAGGGACAATAATCCGCGTCCACCTGTTTCGTTTATCAGAATGATAGGAGTCGTCATCAACCGGTATTANTGGATTGTTCAGNCTGTCTATNGCAGGAGCTTCNCCTTGGTATTGTATGGAAAAACCTGTCCATTCCTGTTTGACATCATCATATTCATCTCCAAAAGCAACACGGCGCACTCCCGCTTTTCGTCTGTTATATGTGGTGTCATCATAGGGTGTCCGTATATATAAGGATAAAGCATCCGCGTCATCAAGCTGAATTGGGTCAAAATTAAGCCGCAACGCATACCAGTCCTTATTGGTAGTGCCAACAATTTCCGCTCCCGCTGAATCAAGATCAATTTTTATTGCAGAATCGGCAGTTCCGGCTTCTCCCACACGGCCGTCGCCCCTTCCTTCTCCAGGCGCTTCAGTAACAATGCTGAGGGAGGAGGGATAGGGAGAAACCGGCTCTGGATTATACAGTTTCTCATCCTTGTCATACTTATTCTGTTCACTTATAAATGTTAAATTTTTCCCTTCCGGCCCTGGCCCGCCTTTATAAATTATCGCTATAGGTTCAAATCCGCCCGGCTTAATGCCCAGTTTTAAAGTAACCTTTTTTTCCGGCATCACAAAAGAATAATAATTACTGCCGGCTTCGGCTGGGAGACCGTTATAGGTAATATAATCAACTGTAAAACCTTCGTCGATAATAAAGTAAACCCGTACAGTAGTCTTGTATGTGGCTTCGTTAGTATTCACCGTTATAAAACCTCTGCCGGGATTACCCTCTGCTGAATCAGGATCTATTGTAATTTTATACAGTTTATCCCATCTATTTGGAGTATCTCCTGAGTCATGTTTGCAGGCAATAAAACCAAAGGCTATAACTAAAACCAATGCGCAATAAATTGCAATAAATAATTTTTTCATAACTTTTTCTCCTAATTATGGATTTAAAACAACTTCATCTATATACACTCTGCCGGCATTTCTTGCGACAGAAATTTCCCATTGCCTTACCCGCTCATAGCTGTCTAATGCTAAACTTTTGTTTATAGGAACTGTAAACCTATACCATAACGTAGATTCTGCATTAAAAAAATTAAATTCTCCTTCGCCAAGTTGAACACCGCTTGATCCATATATGGTTAGTTTTACTCTTGAATCAGCCTGGAGCCCTTTGTCAACACACCTTACAAAAAATGTAACATTGCTATATGCCACTGCACCGGCAAAATGCTGGCTGTCTCGGTTAACATATAAAGGCGGGTCATCAAACATGGTTATTCTCCAGGTTTCAAAGGGTTCCGAGTCGCAATTGCCGNGTACTTCATGCATAAAGAGCAAGGCCCTGTCGCCTTTTCCTTGTCCCCAATACACAGATCTAACGGTTTCGTACGGTGAAACATCAGAAGGTATAGATGAGACTGTTCCTATAGCAATGCCGTCCCCTCCGGTAACCCCTATGTCCTTATAGCCGATCTTGGTATAAATATTGCCTACTATTTCATTTTTATTAGACGGATTCGGTTTTTTATTGGAATAGCCAACTAATTGGATTCCGTCATATTGATAGGTATAATCAAAATTATAAAAGTTACCGTTTGCAAAAAGAACAACTTTTTGCGGGCTTTTCTCGGTATCAATCAGGCCAACTTTGAACAGTGGGTCAGGCTCCCCCATGTTGCTGCAGCCTGCAATAATGAATATACAAACTGTTAATAAAATAAAAATAATTTTTTTCATTTTTATCTCCTTGTTACCGTTGATAGACCCTAACCCAGTCGATCATAAAACACCGATCTTCATAGGGTGCGTCTTCTTCGAAAACCTCGTCGGCAGGCAGTCTTTTAGAGATATAATGCCCGCCTACTGCAAGGTTTATATTGATTATAAAGCCGGTGGCGGCGCCGTAGGCTTCTTTTATGTAAAATTCTTTGCTGTCCTTATTAAGCTGCTTTAGATCTATGGTATGCCATGCCTCGCCGTCAAACAAAAAATGCAACGCGTTGGCATCCCAGGTTACGCCGTACACATGCCATTCGTCGGCCATGTTTCCGTCTCCCAGGTCTAAATAATTTCCTTCCGACCGGTTTTCCGGCCAGTAGGGGCCAAAGTGAATGGCGGAATTAAGGCGGTTTTCTATGCCCCCGCGCATTTCAAGTATGTCAATTTCTCCGCAGCGGGGCCAGCCCAGCTTTTTAACCCCTTCCCCGCCGTATTCATTGGTGGTGGCGCCTATAAGCCAGAAAGCAGGCCAAAAGCCAATGCCGCGCGGGGTTTTAAGGCGGGCTTCGATCCGCATTCCCGGTTTTACCGTAAATTTGGGGGGGTGAACTGTTCCGTCATGGTTCATTATCCCGCCGGTGGTTACTTTTGCGGATGTGTAGGGAAAAGTGAAACGCCCGTCTACCAGGTTTTCTTCGTCATTGTCTTTGCGCACCTCCAGGTACAGAACGCCGTCTTTTACAATGGCGTTTTCCGCTTTGTAAAACTGGCTTTCCTCGTTGCCCCAGCCGTCCAGGCCGTACTGTTTGCCTGTGCCGGTATCGGTGTTCCATTTGCTAAGGTCAAGGGAATCGCCCTCGAATTCATCACTCCAGACCAGGGCGCCGCCTTCTGAAAATGCCGATCCGCCGCTGGGCGTGCCGGAACATGCAAGCAGCGGAACAATCAATGCGGCTAAAATTATAAAAAATTTGCTAAATGTTTTCATTATTGCCTCTCTTAAAATGTAAAGTTAAAGTACAGGATCAATTCCTGGGAATCTTTGCCGTCGCTTGCATTGGGAGACCAGCGGTCGCGGATAACTCCGTTCCAGCGGAAGCCTACCCTGTTAATTGAATCCATGAGCGAGGGCCTGGGGGAAAAGCTGTAGGCAATGTCAAAGCTCCACAGGAAGGGATAGGTCCGGTTGAATTCCCGGTCGTTGCCTGCGGGGCCCCAAAGGCCGAATGCCAATACCGTTTTGAAAATCAGCCGCTCATAACGGATGCGCAGTTCTTCTGACCAGCCGAACACATTTACCCTGTCCCACAAGGATTCACTGTCAATAATATTGCCGTATAAATCTTTTTCCAGGCCGCTGTAAATTCCGTTCCATGAATTGCCTCTGGTAAAGTTAAGCGAATTGGCAAAACGCAAATTGGTTTTGGGGTTATAAAATACCATCCAGCCCAGATCAAAATTGCCCCAGGTTTCGGGATATCCTTCATAGTCAAAGCGCAGTTTGCCGTCAGCGCCCATTCTGGCGCCGGGATCGGCTGCGCCTTGCCAAACATCGACCCTGCCCTTAAACCTTGTGGCAAATTTTGCGCCCTCTACGTCCCAGACATTCCATTCCCAAATCCATGTTGCAGGCTGAGTGTCATATCCGAGCAGTAATTCCAAAGCTATGGTTTCCCTGTTTCCGCCGCCTACCTTAAAGGGTTCCAGGTATTTAACCAGGGTTTCCGAACCTAACCATCTACTGGAAACAGGAGACTTCATGGGCCTGCGGTACAGGGCGTTAAGGGTTAAATTGATCCCGCGAATAGCGCCGGAAATGCCGGCTTTCCCTTCCAGGCGGTTTCCCGCGCCGCTGTCTGACCACAGCGAATACGAAACTGAACCCGGTGCAAAGGGCACCCAATTGGTATCGGCAACAAGGCCGGCGTAGAGCACTTCGGCCATGGTGGAAATATATTTGCCGGTATTGTAACTAGCGCGTAGTTTGAAGGAAAGTGTGTCAATTAATTTAATTTCATCTTTCTGTTCCAAACCTCTTGTTGACTCATGATTATAGAGGTCGTCGGCATCATCGGTTCCGTAACGGCTAAGATATTCGCCGCGGCGGAAATATTTGTCGCCAATTTTTTGGAAATTGGTTCCCAATGCGCCAAACTGCAGTTGCAGGCTCGGCTTAAACAGCCAGCCAAATGATCTAAAAGGCGAATAACCTACATACAGCGCTGCGGTGGTTTTTGGGTCAGAGTACACGCCTTCGGTACCCCAGTCGCCCAATTCTGTTTGCAGCACCGAAAATTCCTGACTAACCATTACCGAATATTCAAGCAAGGGGTTTTCATCCACACCTTGTTTGTCTATTGGCGCATGGAACCATTTAGCCAAAACCATGGGTTTGGCGCCGGCATAAATCTTTGGCCCGGCAAGGATAGAAAGCCCCTGCCCTGTTTTGCCCGGGAGGCCAAAGTCGTAACTTGCCTCTACCGCTACAGGGGACTTAATTTCCCATAAATCATCGCTGTACAGGTCCCATTTTTCGGTGGCAAGGTTAAAGAAGTCGCCTTCAAACAACCAGTTCCCTTTGCCGCGGTGGTAATAGCCGTTAATTGCAAGGCCGCGGTTTTTCCATGTAAAATAGGCCTGGTAAATGTCTATGGGACCCCTGTTTGCCATTCCCATTACTGGGTTTCTGAATATTTTTGAGGTAACAGGGCCGGCCCGGAGATCCAAATCGCCTACGTCATTAATGGTGTTAATTATCATGTCATGACGCGTCCAGAGCGTAACCCCGCCTTCCAGGTAATTGCCGGGATAGGTTCCCGTCTCGGCTATTCCCCAAAAAGAAGTGGCAAGCTCTACGCCCCATTGATTTTGATTGAAGGCCTGGAAGATGTTTGTCGGCTCAAATTTTTTCTCGTCTTTTGCATCCTGTGCCCATTGCACATTGTCTCTGTCGCCCTCTTTTCTTTTTATAGCTTTCAGAATGTCGTCGCCGCTTTGCATCATCACAACATTGACATTATTGGTAACCTTCCATTCGGGCCGCATTTCTTTTCCGTCCATCAGGCCCCGTGCCAGAGCTTTCCCGACATCAAGGTTCTTAAAATGCTCCTGNACCGCTTCTTTTCCGGCAGCGCTTGCATTGGCGCCTTCCTGCAGATCGGCAGCCTTGGGGTTAAGCGCCCAAGGGTCAACGCTCCAGATATGCTGCAGGGCATAATATGCGGCGCGCGGCATTTTCTGGGTAAACCAGGAAATGTAGCGGTGCTGCCCCTGTGCAGTAATGCCGCCCCATTCGGGGCTCATATTCCGCTGCCCGTCAACATGGCTATAACTGTAGCCGGGGTTGGTCCCGGTGGGAAGGGTATCGTGTTCCCAAATCTGCGGCGCAGTGCCAAAATCGTAATCGTTTTTGTACCACTGATCTGCCCATTCGCTGACGCAGCCGCCTAAAGCATTGGACTGGCCTTTGCCGTAAGCATTTTGATAAATATCCTCCCACAGACTGGCGGTCCAATCCAGTTGACTGTACTGATCCTCCTGATCTGTCTTAGGATTCCATGCCAGAATTCCTATTGAACCCATAATTATCGGTTTATCCAGTTTTTCTCTTGCATCCGCCCAGAATTTGTCTCCGGCTGCCCTGGTGCCCCAGTCGCCGCCGAGGTTTACTCCCAGAAAGTCTATGCTGGGACATTCTTCGGCAATAAGCTCTATCCAGCCCAGGTCATTGCCGAGGTAGCCGACCGGACGGTAGGGGTCAATTTCTTTGGCCATGCTGCACACTTCTTCCAAAAGGGAGAAGAAGGAACGGGCCTTGCGGAAACGGGGGTCTACGCCGTATTTAGCGACAACATCCGGGGCATTATCATCGCCCGGCCAATAAAAGCCGTGCCCGTTGCCGTCGCCGAACATATATAGAAGAAGACCGGTGGTATCTTTGTGCCGTTCCAGTATTTCACGGCAAGTTTTAATTACATTATCACGAATCCCCTGCACATAATAATTAGTTGGGAAATAATAACGGCCGTTGGCAGATGCTCCCCAGCGGGACATCCCGTCCTGGATAATGGTGTAAATGCCGTGTTTGTTGTACATGTATTCAACCCATTTACGGGGAATGTCTCCGCCTACCCTCATTGCATTGATGCCGGCTTCGGCCATCTGCGCTCCTTCGATATCAAGCACTTTTCGGATAGTTCTGTCGCTTTCATCCCATAAATTGAACCAATGGCTGGTTCCGGGCGGATTTACTGCCCAAACCACCCCTTTTACGAAAAATTGTTTATTATCGACCAGCATTTCCCAGCCGCCGTTTGCATCCTGCACAATCTTTACAGTCTGAGCCCAGCCTGCGGTTATTACAGTAAGAAACAGGACAAGAAACACTGTTGTTCTTTGTATCTTTGTCATAAATTCCCTCTATATACTATACTATTTGTATACTCTACTATTTGTATACTATGCTATCTGTATACTCTACTATTTAGGCTATGCATAACTGCTAATTAACAGTCATGCATAGCTACCATTTTAATTATAGCGTAAATAATAATTTTTTCAACTTTTTTTAAAAAAAATATTATTTTTTTTCAACAACGCCAAGAGACCATGTGCTGGGGTTGCGCCATGCATCATCGGTGTTGGTGCGCCAGTTTACAATAACCGATCGGTCCTCGCCGTATTTTGCGTGGTTGATACGGAATTCGCACATTACCGCTTGATTTGCTTTAAAAGGCTTGTAGATGCCAAGAATATTTTCCCTATCGAAGGCAGCTTCTATGATATAGCCGTCTTCCCTCCATTCGACAACAGCCGCTTCATACTGCCGTTCGTTCATTGGCCGCCCCTTTGACACCATTACCTTTAAATCGGCTGGATCATAGGGTACAAATCCCCCCGGAACCGGCTGATCGCTGAGCATTTCGTCTCCTTCTTCTTCCAAATCCAAATCTTCAATAACTTCTTCATTTGCGTCAACAACCCAGAAATTCAAGCCAAAGTCGCCCTCTTGATATTCAACGCGGCGTTTAAGGCTTGTGCCGAAAAATATCTGCAAAGAAGTACCGTTCCAATGATCAGCAGGGTTCATGTTGACGGACCTGGTTTGCGGAGCGCAGTCGCTTATATCCATGCGGATATAAAATTTATTCGCATCTGCCGCCATGTAAAACATGCCGTTTGCATCGGTAGGACCGCCTCCCCAGGGATGCCTGCTAACATGGGTTCCGGAAAGGCCTTCCCAAAAATTTCCGCTCTGGCCGGGGGTGGGGCCTTGAGCAACCAAATATACCTTCGCCACTTCGTAGTTCACACTTTGAGCTTTGGAACCACAAGAAACACTGACGAGAACCGAAACCGCGCACAAAATTAAAACCATTGTGCGGACCGTAGAAATTTGTACTTTAAAACTTGCCATGTTATAAGAATACATTTTTTTTTACTTTTTAGTCAATAGTTTTATTAAATAATAAATAATAAAAAAATATCGAATAATGGATAGTTAATAGTATCGAATAAGTCTACTGCATTTATTACAAAACTATTGCAAATATATGAATATAGATGAAAAGGCTGCTGTTTTTCGCAATAGTAGTGCGTAGGGATCAGGGCGCTCGGTACTGCAGCCGTATGGCTGTGGATGGGAAAAATTAACACGGCGTGGCGCACAATGAAAGCTAACAAGACGAATAAGGCGCGAAGGATTTATCCTTCGCAGTGCG
>WRNF01000041.1 GCA_009776715.1 Treponema sp.
AAGAAACCCAGTCCGCCCTGGCGGCCCTTGGTACCGGTGCTGCCGTTGTTGTCAAGGGGCTGCTGGTCCCATCGCCCGCTTCAGGGCAGGATTCGGAAGTTGCTGCACAGGCCCTGCGGATACTCGGCAGCGCCCCTGCTGAAAATACAGGCAGCCCCGGAACTGCACTGTACACGCCTGCGTACCCGCTGCAAAAAAAGCGCCATTCGATGGAATTTCTTCGCGAGATAACGCATCTGCGTCCCAGGACCAATGTCTTTGGCGCGTTAGCCCGTGTCCGCTCAAGTTTGGCATTTTCCATTCACCGTTACTTTCAGGACAGGGGCTTTTTTTACATTAACACGCCGATTATTTCCGCGGAAGATGCCGAGGGTGCGGGGGCAATGTTTCAGGTAAGCGCCCTGGATTTTGAGGCCCTGGCAAAGGCAAACGCGGGCATCGATTATGCAAAAGATTTTTTTAGCAAAAAAACTTTTCTTACCGTGTCCGGGCAGCTTGAAGCGGAATGTTATGCGCAGGCACTTTCCCGTGTGTATGCCTTCGGCCCGGCCTTCCGTGCCGAAAATTCAAACACTGCCCGGCATTTGGCGGAATTTTGGATGCTGGAGCCGGAAATCGCCTTTGCCGGCCTTGATGACGATATGGCCCTGGCGGAAGATTTTCTTAAAACCGTTTTACAAAATGCCCTTGATGACTGCCCCGAAGAACTGTCGTTTTTTGATGCGCACATTGAAAAGGGCTTAATTGAAAATTTAAACAAAGTTATCAATTCCCGTTTTACCCATTTAAGCTATACCCAGGCGATTGCTGAACTGGAAAAGGCATCGGCGCAAGGCGCCTCCGCTCATTTTGAGTTTACGCCGAAATGGGGCTGTGATCTGCAGAGCGAGCATGAAAAGTTCCTTACCGAAAAAATTGCCGGCGGCCCGGTTATTGTTACCGATTACCCACGGGAGATAAAAGCTTTTTACATGAAGCAAAATGATGACGGGAAAACAGTCCGCGCGATGGATGTCCTGGTACCCAGGCTGGGCGAAATAATCGGCGGTTCCCAGCGAGAGGAAGACCTTGAAAAACTGCTTATGCGGATGACGGAACTGGGAATGAAGGCGGAGCATTACAACTGGTATCTCGACCTTCGCCGTTACGGATCGGTTCCTCATGCGGGGTTCGGGCTTGGCTTTGAACGGCTTATTCAATATGTTACCGGCATGGCAAACATAAGAGATGTCATTCCGTTTCCGCGCTCTGTAGGGCAAGCGGGTTTTTAGCACAGGAAAAAAAATGAAAACACTTAATGCAACAAAAAAATGCCAGCGAAACAGCATCGTAAAAAAGCTGTTTTTCTTATTCCTTTTTGCGCTGTTTGCCGGCAGGCCTTTTTCCCTTTTTGCGCAGAATGAACAATTTTCCGGCATCAGCTTTAATACGCCTTTGCTGCTTGTGCCTTACTGCGAAACAGCGCCGGAAATAACCAGCCGTTCCGCGGTGCTGTTTGACTATGCCACTGGGACGGTTTTGTACTCAAAAAATCCTCATCTGGAAATTCCTCCTGCATCGCTGACAAAGCTAATGACCATGCATCTTTTGCAAAAAGAGATTGATGCAGGCAGGGCATCGCTTGACGCAATTGTTCCCATTGGCGAGGAAAGCTGGGCGAGGAACCAGCCCCTTGGCTCCAGCCTTATGTTTCTGGCCCCAGGACAAATTGTTACCTTGCGGGAATTAATGCTGGGGCTGGCTGTTTCTTCGGGAAATGATGCCGCGGTTGCAGCGGCTTTATTCCTCGCTCCTTCAGTGCAGGATTTTGCAAAACTGATGAACCGAGAGGCCCGGAGACTGGGGCTTGAAAAAACCAGTTTTGTAGAGCCTTCCGGCATATCTGAGTATAACCGCACCACTGCGGCGGAATTTGCCGTGTTTTGCAGGGAATACCTAAGGCAGCATCCAAAAAGCCTTGCGGATTTTCATTCTGTTCCGGAATTTTCTTTTCCCAAAGTAAGCAATGTGGCCCCTGCCTTGCAAAATAATGTTAATTCAATCCGGCAGGCTAACCGTAATACCCTGTTAAAAACCTTTCCCGGCGTTGACGGCATGAAAACAGGCTTTATTGAAGAATCCGGCTACAACATTGCCTTGACTGCGCAGAGGGACAATACCCGATTTATAACCGTGCTGCTTGGCGCCCCTGCCGATCCAGGAGGCGACAGGATTCGCGACCGTGACGCTCAGCAACTCCTTAACTGGGCATTTGCAAATTTTAAAACCGCCCATGTTAATATCGGGAACATTAAGCCGGCACGTTTGTGGAAGGGCAGAACCCAGGCAGCAGAACTGCAGCCTGCCGAAGCTTTGTCTTTTACCGCTCCGGTAAACAGGGCGCGGGTCGGCTCTCTGAAATACAAAATATGGATAAACGATCCGGTTATTGCCCCGCTGCCCGCTTTTTCCCCGGTAGGCTGGCTGACAGTTTTTGACGATTACGGCGAAGTCCGCCGGGTGGCGCTTGTTACCAAAGAAGAGTATCCGCAGGGGAATATTTTCAGAAGGATATGGGACAGCATCGTCTTGTTTTTTACTTACTTATTTTAACCGGTAAATTCTTTGGCAATACGGTCAAATTCCTGTTCTGTATTGCGGAATACTTTCACCAAAACGGGATCAAAATGAGTGCCGGATCCTTCTTCTATAATTGCGCATGCATCTTTGTGGCTAAATGCTTTCTTGTAGGGCCGTTCGGTGATTAATGCGTCATATACATCCGCAATTGCCATTAAGCGCCCCTCCAGCGGGATATTATGCCCGCTAAGACCTATGGGGTACCCGCTTCCATCCCATTTTTCGTGGTGGGTTCCCGTTATTCGTAAAGCATGGTTTAAGAAATCATGCTCTTCCATTTTGCTGATTATTTTTTCTATTATTTCAATTCCCGCTGTAACATGGGATTGCATCAATTTAAATTCCCTCTGAGAAAGTTTTGCATTTTTGCCAAGAATAATATCGGGCACTGCAATTTTCCCCACATCGTGTAGTTTTGCCGATGATTGCACGGAGAAAATGTCCCATCCGGATATTTCATTGATATAGATGCCTTCTTTAATCATCTCGTCAAGCAAGGCCCTTAAATACAGTTGTGTCCGTTCAATATGCCCTCCGGTGTATTTGTCGCGGAATTCAACCAATTCAATCACTGTGGTAAAAACTGCATCCTGCAGGCGCAGTACCGTGCCTGCTTCTTCCTGCACCAGGGCTTCCATATTTTTTAAATTATTTTTTAGTTTTTCATGGGTTTCCAGCAGATCTTTTCTTTGCTTTTCATACAGCAATTCTTTATCAATTCGTTTTAAAAGAATTGGCGCTGAAAAGGGTTTGTAAACATAATCTGCCGCCCCAAGATCAAAGCCTGTCACTTCGCTTGTTGGATCATTTTTAGAAGTAAGAAAAATAACAGGAATGTTTTTATATCTTTCATCGGCTTTTAATTTTTTTATTGCTTCATATCCGTCCATTTCCGGCATTTTAATGTCTAAAAGAATTAAATTAGGAATGACTTTATTAAGCATTTCGAAAAGCCTAATAGCAGACTGGGCAGGAAAAACCTCGTAAAAAGTCCTTAAGATGCTTCCTCCCTGATCAAGATTTGCCTGGTTGTCGTCTACTAAAAATATCTTTTCCCGCATAAAACTCATTCTATTATACCTGCTGTTTCCAAAAATTTAAAAGTTTTTCCCTAATATTTTCCAAATACCCTTTTGAAATGTTTTCTTTAAGCCATTCCACAAGATCGCTGTCCGATGCATATTGATATTTATCTATTTCTGCAATTACTTCAAACGCTCCGTCTATGTTAAAATTATCACAATGCTCAATAAGTTGCAACAACAGTGTTCTGTCCGGGTAATTTCTTTTTGGTTTCTGTTTTTCTGCGTCTGTTACAGAGAGTAAAGTTTCAATGTCATTTATTAATTTTCCAAGAGTTACAAGCAAATTTATATTATTTATGCTGACAAAGTCATAGTCTCCGGCAGCGGCGGCATTTTCAAGAGCTGCAGCAATGTCTCCTGCCGGCGATGCGCCAATTCCGCGGGTGGAGCTTTTTATGCCATGAACGGTTACTGCATATTCAGATAAATTCCCTTCGCTGACATCTTCTATCTTGCCAAGCAAAGAACGGGTATTTACTTGATAAGAACGCAATGCATCCAAATACATGGTTTCGTTACCGCCAAAACGTTCCATGCCTTTTTTTATATCCAATCCTTCTATCATTTTTCCGTTTAACAATTTTGTTTTTATTACAGTATTTTCAGAAATTGTGTTTTTATTTTCAGGTTCTGTCTTTTTTGTTTTATCCCATAACCATCGCCGGATTATCTCGTCAAGGCTGGAAATGTCCATTGGCTTTGAAAGAAATGCCTGAAAGCCTGCGTTTAAAAACATCTGTTCATTGCCTGTTATTGCATTTGCAGTAAGCGCAATAATCGGTATGTTTTTTGCATATTCGCTTCCTATTTCGCGAATTAACCGGGCTGCTTCAATTCCGTTCATTCCGGGCATCATATGATCCATAAAAATGGCGTTATATTTGATTTTTTCAATGCGTATTGCGTCAATAGCTTCTTTCCCTCTTGTAACGCAATCTATTTGCATCCCGTACAGTTTTAACAAACCTTTGGCAATGTCCAAATTGGTCAGATTATCGTCAACAATAAGAACATGAACATCAGGCAGCCAGATGCGTTCAATCTGCATATTTCTTTCATGTTTGTTGTCATAATAACTGAAATTTTTCAGGCTCTGCGCAACTTCCCTTCCAATACGTGTATCGCTTACAAAGTCTTGCATAATTTTTACCGTAAAAACACTGCCTTTTCCGAATTCACTTTCTATGCTGACATAACCGCTCATCATCTGGGAAAGTCTTTTGGTAATGGGAAGCCCAAGTCCCGTTCCTTCGATTATACGGTTCGCTTCCAAATCCAGTTGGGAATAATCGGAGAATAATTTATCTATATCTTCCGTTCGAATGCCGCTGCCTGTATCCTCTACCCTAATGGTTAGCCATACTTTGCTGTTCTCGCGGATGCAGTACATGCTAAGTTGCACTGTGCCTTTATGGGTATATTTTATGGCATTTGACAGCAGGTTGCTAATAATCTGTTTTATCCTAATATCATCGCCGTGCAGTTGCGCAAACATATCGGGTTCTATGTTTAAAATAAATGTAACAGGTTTTGCTCCAATGCGCAAAAGATTTAGCGTTATAGTATCATTAATAAGGCTTGGAACATCATAATCTACCGATACCAATTCCATTTTTCCTGCTTCAATTTTTGAAATATCCAAAACATCATTGACAATATTAAGCAGTGTAATGCCTGCATTATAGGTCTTCTCTATATTTAAACGCGCCTCTGCATTTAATTTATTTCCTTCCAAAAGCAATCCGGTTAGACCTATAATGGCGTTTAACGGAGTGCGCATCTCATGGCTCATGCTTGCCAAAAAGTTGCTTTTTGCATTACTGGCTTTTTGTGCTGTATCAAGGGCTGCTTCCAGTTCTGCCTTCAGTTGCGATATTTTGGTAATGTCGTCAATAATGCCTATCACGCTTACAACATCTCCGTTTTCAATGACTGGCGTGGTATGGGCATGGAATTTTTTGCCGTCAATTTCACAAATCCAATCCTGCGATCCTTCGTCAATGGTTTCCTGAATTTTGCTTATAATTGTTTTTAGTTTTTCATTGTCATTCTGCGCGGAATCAAGAAACCAGCCCTCATAAGACAAAGGCGAAAGCCCGAAATTTTTTATGTGTAAACCGTTAAGTAAGGTAATAATGTTGTTTCNGTCAACATTCCANATAATCCCTGAGTAATTTGAAATTACCGCTTCAAATTTTGCGGCGGTNGCCTGAATGTCTTGCATCATTTTATTATATATGCTCATATCGCGCACATATCCGGCTATTGCAAATTCACCGTCATAAGGAACACGGATAAGTGTAAGCTCTGTCGGCAGCAAGGTTCCATCCGGTAATTGATATGTCCACTCATCGAATATTGTTTCGCCTGNCATGGCTTTTTTAAGCAATGCAGTAATTTTTTCTTTCGATGGAATTCCGTCAGGCTGTTTTTCTGTGTACAGTTCAAAATACCTGTCTATAAATTCATGTTTATTATCGATATTAAAAAGCCGTAACGATGCTTCATTACATTCAAATATTTGAAAATTTTTATTCCATAAACAACAGGAAAGGGGCATGGCATCCAGCAAAATTTTAATGCGCCTGTTTTGAAATTTAAATTCTGCGTTTAGTTTTTCCAGTTTTTTATAGGGTTTTGCAATAAAATTGGATAAAAACACTGACAGTATTATCCCAAAAATTAACAGGGACAGAGCAGCATTAAAAAGCCCTTTCTGCACATGCATTTTTTGGCTTTCGTTAAGCGGCGCCTCTACTATTATATGCCAGTCTGCCAATGTTCCGGTTAATTTTTTGTAAGAACATAAGTATTCAATTCCATTATTGTAATAACTAAAAATATCTTTATCATATTGCAGAACATATTGCAAAAAATCTCCGATTCCCTTATCCTCTTCGTTTAATAAATCCATGTTTTCATTTATTTTAGCGGCTACATTGAGCTTATTATACACATTCTTTTTATTAACATCAGCTATAATCGTGCCTTCGCCGTTTACTAAATAAATTTTGCCGGTTTCCCACAATTTATAACCGGAAACAAGATCGGTAAATATAAGTCCGTCCTGGGTCAACACAAGAATTCTGTCAGGCCCCAAAGGAGTTAATGTGCACATTATAAAACTGCCGGTGTCGTAGCAGTAAAAAGGGCTGGTAATTATGGTCACGCCTTCGTTAAAGACACGTTCAATTTCTTTACTGTGTGTTATCCTGTCTTTTTTGCTTATGGGGGTGTCGTAATATGCAATAATTTTACCGTTTCTGTCTAAAATTGTGTGCGATTGGCATTCGGGGCAGGCTGTTATATGCTCTTTCATGAGTTCAGTCATTTCTTCTTTGGACACGGCCCTAAGCAGGCGTTCAGCGAAATGAGAGGCGTTAGATTTAAGCAGTTGCATTTTTGTGGAAATTAACCCGTTCACCACTTCTATCGCAAAAGACAGATCATTCTCTATTGCAGTGTTAAGGCTTTGGTGGGTAAAGGACAGGCTTACAAAGAAAAAAGCGCTTATTAAAATAATGACAACAAACATGATAATAATGATTGCTATTGACCGTACTGACATATAACCGCTCCATCACCGCAAACCGCAGATGTTAAATCTAAGGTAAATGCTCAACNATGTTTCGTTCCAAAAACTAAAGTTTTGGGAAATCCTCACTTTGCATTAATATTTAGCGCACTAAACTGCCTTTCCACTTTTTCCCTGACATCGGATGCATTAAAGGGCTTGCGAATATAATCCTCAATTTCTAAATCCGGTTTTTTAAGCATGTTTTCGCCTGTCTCAAGCCCTGTTACAAATATTACAGGAATATTTTTTGTTTTTTCGGTTGCTTTTAACTTAGCAAGCACCTCTTTGCCGTCCATTACCGGCATAATAATGTCCAATAAAATAAGGTCAGGCAAATATTCGTTCGCAATTTCAAGCCCTGTAATTCCGTCTTTTGCCGTATAAATTGTATAATCCAAACGCAAAATATGAGCNAAAATATTAATGCTTGAATTTTCATCATCCACAATAAGAATACTGTGCTTTTTTGCAGTCTCCATTATTTTTCCTCCAGTTTTAGCTTTAATCTGCCCAGAGACTCAAGCGCTGCGGGCCGAAAATTTAGTTCATTTATATGTTCTATAAGTTCTTCGCTTCCGGATATTGTTTGAAGATCGTTAATATACTGCAAACAGTCAATGCTGCCGCATTTTAGCAAAGGTTCCAATAATTGTAATATCTCGAGTTGTTTTTCCTTGTTATGGATTTCCGGCTGTGCCTCCTGCTGCGCCTGGCCGGCATGGGTATTTATCACCGGCTTTATAGTTTTCCGGTCAATTATTTCCCGCTCAATTGTTTTTATTGATGCGTTTAATTCAGATTCTAAAAGATTCAATAACTCTTTTGTCAGCAGGTTTTTTCCTTCCTGGAGTAATCTTTCTGCATCTGCGGCGGCTTTTTGCAATTCGGTTTTTTGTATCTGCGCGGCGTTGTTTTTCAAACTATGCGCCAGCCGGTGCGCCAGTGTTATGTCGCCTGAATTAAGGGCATCTTTTATTTCATGTGCTTTGGAACGGTTATATTTAACAAAATCAAACAATAATTGTTTTTGAAATTCTTCATCATTTTCAAGGTCTGCAATTATATTTTCAGACTCGTTTTTTTCTGTTTTATCCAGAGGCTTAAAGTATTTTAAAAGACATGCCCATAGATCCTGCGAGGTGAAAGGTTTTGAAATACAATCGGGCATGCCGATTTTTTCATAGAGGTGTATGTCGTCGGTCATAATATTCGCCGTCATGGCTACAATAGGCGTTCCTGTATTCAGCTCGATAATTTTTGGCGTTGCTTCAAGGCCGTCCATTATTGGCATATGTATGTCCATTAAAATTAAATCGAAAGGCTTTTCGCCGGCTTCTTTGCGTTTTCGAACGATATCTATTGCTTCTTTACCGTTAACGGCAAGCTCATAACTTAAGCCTGTTCTCCATAAATGTTCGCAAATAACGCGTTGATTCATAACATTGTCTTCGCATATCAGTACCTCGCCGTTAAATGCAGGTTTTTTAATGGTTTCTGCTGCGGCTTTTTGGCTGGGTTTATTTTCGGGAATATCTATTGTTTTAAACTTAATTTCAAAACTAAATTTACTGCCAACTTTTGGAGTGCTTTCCACAATGAGCCTGCCGCCCATTAGTTCAATCAAATTTTTTGTAATGGAAAGGCCAAGCCCTGTCCCTCCGTGTTTGCGCGTCATGCTGGCATCTGCCTGTGTAAAGGGCATAAATATTTTTGCAATTTGCTCCGGCGTCATTCCTATACCGCTGTCCCTTATCTCAAAACAAACAGTGCAGGTATCGCTGTCTGAATTTACAACAAAAGACGAGAGTTTTATTGTGCCCACATTGGTAAATTTAACGGCATTTGAAAGGAGGTTTGTGTATATTTGGCGCAGTTTTGTAGGATCGCCCAACAGCTTTTTGCCAATGGTCGGTTCTGCATAAAAATGCAGGACAAGCCCGTTTTTATTTGCCTTTTCCATGAATAATGTTTGGCACTGGGTAAAAATATCATGCAAGTCAAACGGGACACATTCCAATTCCATTTTACCGGATTCAATTTTTGAAATGTCTAAAACATCATTAATAATATCAAGAAGCCAATTTGAGTTATCAATAATTTTTTCAAGATAATCCTTTGTTTCTGGTTTAATGTCACTGTCCATTGCCAGTTCGGAAAACCCGATGATGCTGTTTAA
>WRNF01000042.1 GCA_009776715.1 Treponema sp.
TCCTTTAATATTTAATTTCAATGGAGGCTCTTGCAAAACTTTGTTTTTGCAAGAGCTACCTTTAATCGCCAGAGATGCAACACTGAGGTATTTGCAAACAATGAATACCCAAAAGTGGGGAACTTGAGTGTCGGAGGTAAAAAAACCGTGCTTGCATGGTTTTTTTGACCTCTGACGAGCCTCACAGTAACATACTTCAGGGTATTCATTGTTTGCCTTACAATAGTTTTGCAAGAGCCTCAATGAACTGAATATTAAAGGACTCTAAAGTATTTATTATTTGCTATTTGCTATTTGCTATTTGTTCAGGTACCTTATGTATGGAAATATTATTTTCCAGTAGATGCTTTTCAATATCGGCAGGGATTCTCTCGTCAGTGAAAACACTGTTTACTTTGTTAAAAGGCATCACTCCAAGCACGCCTTGACGTGAAAATTTATCAGCATCAGTCAAGACAATTACTTTATGTGCATTTTCTGCCATATCAACTATTGTCTGCGATCGCAGGTGGTCTTTCCCGGTAAAACCAAAATCCGGAAGATACCCGTCTGTTCCAATAAAAAATTTTTCTGAAAAGAAAATTTCTGTGCATTTCCGTGTCATAGGCCCCACCAAGACCTGAGATTCAGGCTGATAGTATCCGCCCAGCAATATTATTCTTGTCCGTGAAGCATGGCGGATATAATTAGCAATAAAAACTGAATTAGTAATAATTGTTATATCTTTTTTTGCATTGGCCAGTTCTTCAGCCAGAAGGGTGCAGCATGAACCGGATTCAATCATAACCGTTTCGCCTTCATCAACATTTGCAGCGGCCGCCTGTGCAATCCTTCGCTTAATGTCATAATTATGCGCAATTCGCCTGCCAACATCATCTGTATGGCTCATACAGGCATAGCCGTGTTCTCTTTTGATTAAGCCGCGTTCTTCCAAAGTGTCCAGGTCTTTACGTATTGTAACCTGAGAAACCCCCATCATCTCGGCTAAAGATATTACATTACACCGATCATTTTTAGATACCATTTGTAAAATTTTTGTTTGTCTGTTTGTCATCATTTTCTTACTCCTTGATGCTTCAATAAAATTTAGTTCTTGAAAAAGCTTTCTCAGGTTTATGGTCATTTCTATAATTAACCTGCGCCAAAGATTCATAGAATCTTCGATTCACAGTTATATGAAAAGACTACCATATTAAAAAAATACTAAATTTACTAAAATAGTCAAGAAAAATCGTTAAGATTATATAAAAAAAATTAATTTGTTATAGGGGATGCACTCCTTCAATTGAAGAAGTGTAGATTAGTAATATTAATTATTTCAATTGAAATAATTTTAGTGTTGTAATTTTTTCGTTCTCCTAACCGAACTCTGAATTAATTAAAAAAATAAAAATTTAATCCTGTAACGAAAAACAGCAAGACTTTAAATTTTCTATTTTTTTTGAATAATATTTTATACAAAAGATATTATTCTTCTTGGTTAATGTACCGAGAGAAGATTTTTAATGCCATTAAGATAATTATATACGTTATTCAAACAGCATCTTGTTACGCACACGCTGAACTTGCACTTTTAGACAATGGCTTTGTGTCTTTGCGCTTCCTGTGTGAGTCATTTTACAAAAATAGTTTTTGCTAAAGCATAAATGCTCAGCATCTCTTGACTTATTTTGCTTTAAATTATAAGATTTTAATATGCAGTCCTTTTTAGATGACATTCCAATCCAGTGGATTTGGGCGGCTTTAGTAATTATTTTTGGCCTTATCGAGGCATTCACCTTTAACCTTACCACGGTCTGGTTCGGCATTGCTGCGTTAATTGTTGTTCTGCTGTCTTTTTTTAATATCCCAGTTTCAATACAGGTTGTTGTTTTTTTTACCGTTTCTGCCCTGCTGTTAATTTTTACCCGTCCGCTTGCGGTAAAAAAAATTAAAAACGGAAAATCAAAGACAAATGTAGACAGTCTGCTGGGAAAAAACGTATTGATTTTAAAAAAAGCTGATGAATTTGAGACAGGCGAGGCAAAAATTAACGGATTAATCTGGAATGTTAAATCCGAAAATAATGTAACAATCCCGGAAGGGACAAAATGTGAAATAATAAGGGTCGAAGGAGTGCATTTAATTGTTCGGCCATTGGAGGAGACGGAATGAGTACGGAGATGTATGTATTTATTGCTTTGGGAGCATTTATTTTTTTGCTGATAATAAGCAATATCAGAATTGTTTCGCAGTCAAATGCTTTTGTTATTGAGCGTTTAGGCGCTTATAACTCAACGTGGAGCGTAGGTTTTCATGTAAAAATTCCCTTTATAGACCGAATTGCAGGCAGGGTTTCGCTGAAAGAGCAGGTGGCTGATTTTGCTCCGCAGCCGGTAATTACCAAGGATAATGTCACCATGATGATAGACACGGTAATTTATTTGCAGATAACCGATCCAAAGCTGTTCACTTATGGCGTAATTAATCCCATGAGCGCTATTGAAAACCTTACCAGCACCACTCTGCGGAATATTATCGGCGAGCTGGAACTGGACGAAACGCTTACCAGCAGGGACATGATCAACAACCGCATGCGCATAGTGCTTGACGAAGCCACCGATCCCTGGGGCATAAAAGTAAACCGTGTCGAGGTTAAGAATATCGCCCCGCCCAGAAGCATACAGGAAGCAATGGAAAAGCAGATGAGGGCCGAACGGGAACGCCGCGAATCGATACTTAGGGCCGAAGGCGAAAAGCAGTCGGCAATTTTAGTTGCCGAGGGGCAAAAAGCTTCTGCAATTCTTAAAGCCGAGGCGGATAAAGCTGCAAAGATACTTCAAGCCGAAGCTGCAAAAGAAGCCGCCATTCGCGAAGCGGAAGGCCAGGCGCAGGCAATTCTAAATATACAGCAAGCAACCGCCGACGGCCTAAACATGATCAAAGCGGTAAAAGCTGATGAAGCCATTATTAAGCTGAAAAGCCTGGAAGCCCTGCAAAAAGTAGCCGAAGGCCAAGCCACCAAGATTATCATCCCCTCGGACATTCAAAATCTTGCCGGCCTGGTTACAAGCGTTGCAGAATTAGCTAAAAAGTAGATGGGAACCTCTAAAACCCAATTGGGGTTTTTAGAAGTTCCAGAGAGAAAATTGCCAACTCATTGCTACATAAAGAATTACGTCAAAGCGATTTTCTCCATAGGGAAAGAAAACGACAGCTAAAGTTGCTTCTAAAAACTGAAGTTTTTAGAAGTTCCCAGATATTGCTTATTTTCTGCAATTACTGTAAAATTATTTCGTTCGGAATAAAAAACTGGAAGGAAGGGATCCTATTAGTAATTTATGTAAATTTAAAAGCATGATCATTTTTTGTCGATTATCGTAAAATTCCTTGTTTTTTTTGATGTTTATTTTATTTCTTATGGAGGAAAAATGAAAACAGCACTTAGTATTGCCGGTTCCGATTGTTCCGGCGGAGCTGGCCTTCAGGCCGATATTAAAACATTTTCTGCACACGGGGTCTATGGAATGACGGTTGTTACATCCGTGGTTGCTGAAAACACTGTTCGGGTAATTAAATATCAGGATATTTCCCCTGACATTATTAAAATGCAAATGGATGCTGTGTTCGAAGATATTGTTCCCGATGCGGTAAAAATTGGAATGCTTTCATGCAGCGAGGCCATGAAAGCTGTTGCAGAAAAATTAAAAGAATGGAAGCCGCTTAATGTAGTTATAGATCCGGTGATGTATGCAAAAAACGGCTCTGCATTAATGAATCCTTCTGCTGTCAATACCTTAATCTCGGAAATTGTGCCCCTGGCGGATATTTTAACGCCTAACATTCTCGAAGCCGAAAAAATTACAGAAATGAAGATTAAATCGCTTGATGCCATGAAAGAAGCGGCAAAATATATTTATGCATTGGGATGCCGCGCTGTAATAATAAAAGGCGGGCACAGCGATGGCGATGCTGTCGATATTTTATTTGACGGCAATAAATTTTTTGAATTTTCCGCTCCGCGCATTGACACAAAGCACACTCACGGCACAGGATGTACTTTTTCATCGGCAATAACTTCAAACATTGCTTTGGGGCAAAATATTGAAACTGCGGTAAAAAATGCAAAGGATTATATTAACAATGCAATAACCTTTGCGCCAAATCTGGGGAAAGGGAACGGCCCTACACAGCATTTTTTCGCAATGTTTAACAATAATGCAACGGAGGAAGAAAATGCCTAACAGATACTCTGCTTTGCTAAACAAAGTAAGGGAGCATAAGCCTTTGGTGCATCACATAACAAATTATGTAACTGTTAATGATTGTGCCAACATCACTCTTGGCATTGGCGCATCTCCGGTAATGGCCGATGACTTAGGCGAAGCGGCGGATATTGCCGCTATTTCTAACGCTGTTGTTTTAAATATAGGAACACTCAATGAACGTACTATTGCTTCGATGATTGCCGCAGGGAAATCAGCTAACGCAAAAGGAATTCCTGTAGTGTTTGATCCAGTGGGAGCCGGGGCTTCAAAATTACGCAACGATACCGCAAAGCGAATAATGAATGAAGTAAAAATAGCCGTTCTTCGCGGGAACATTAGCGAAATAAAGTGCATCGCAGGGATGCAATCGGAAACCAAAGGCGTGGATGCATCGGAAAATGACATTGCCTGCAAAATCGATGCAGGCCAAATAGCAAAAAAAACAGCCCTTAACCTCGGCTGCATTGTTGTGATAAGCGGAGCAGTGGATACGGTATCTGACGGAGAAAAAATTGTTTATATTGAGAACGGCTGCCCCTTGCTGGGAAATATAACCGGATCCGGCTGCATATGTTCGTCGCTTATCGGCTCTTTCTGCGGCATTTCTGCGAATGACCTTTTTGCAGCGGCAGTAGCTGCAATGATCTGCATGGGCATTGCCGGAGAATTAGCTTTTGAAAATGCAGGCCGGAAAGGAAACGGAAGCTTTCGCATTGCGCTTCACGATGCCATAAGCACAATGAATACGGAAATTTTTGAAAAAAAAGCAAAATTCCATGAAGCCTGAAATTGACTATTCTTTATACTTGGTAACAGACAGTGGGCTTATGGTGCATAACAGCATTGAAGAATGTGTGGAACAGGCGGTTCAGGGCGGCTGCACCGTTGTGCAATTGCGTGAAAAACAAATGCCTTCACGGGAATTTTACGAAACAGCGTTACGCGTTAAAAAAATAACAGATCATTACGGAACACCGCTAATAATTAATGACAGGGCAGACATTGCCCTGGCAGTAAATGCGGACGGCTTACATATTGGGCAGGAAGATTTGCCTTTCCATGCGGCACGTCATATAATTGGAAACGGTAAAATTATCGGCGTTTCGGTAAGCAATTTATCCCAAGCCATGGAAGCTGTGGAAATGGGCGCAGATTATTTAGGCGTTGGCGCCATGTTCGCAACCGGCACAAAAACGGATGCGCACCTTACCAGCATGGATGAGCTTAAACAGATTTGCACAACAGTTAAAGTTCCGGTTGTGGTAATTGGCGGAATAAATGAAAACACTGTCCCCCTTTTCAAAGAAACAGGAATTAGCGGAATAGCGGTTGTTTCCGCTGTCGTTGCGCAAAAAGATGCGGAGGGAGCAGCGCGGAAGCTTAAATCATTGTATAAAAATATTAGCGGACAACATGAAAGCATATCTTTTTGACCTTGACGGAACCCTGCTTGATTCAATGGGTGTGTGGGATAAAGTTGATCTTGAATTTCTGGAAAGGCGGGGAATCCCGGTTCCCTTGGATTATGCGGAAACAATTCGCGCTATGAGTTTTCAGGAAACGGCCGAATATACCATTAAGCGCTTTAATCTGCCGGACAGCGCGGAAAATCTGAAAAGGGAATGGATTGAAATGGCAGCCTGTGCTTACAGCCATGTAGTGCCGATGAAACCTTATGCAAAAGAGTTTATTTTTTCACTGCATGAATGCGGGGCAAAAATAGCCGCTGTTACCAGCTTGTCTCCTGAATTGCACGAACCGGCGCTTAAGCGGCATGGCATTTATCATTTGTTTCACGTAATTTGCACAACAGATGATGCAAGCTGCGGAAAATCATCCCCGGACATTTATCTTCTTGCAGCAAAAAAACTTGGCGTAAAACCTTGCGATTGCATTGTTTTTGAAGATATTCTTGTTGCAATAAGAAGCGCAAAAATGGCAGGCATGACCGTTTACGGAGTGTATGACAGTGCGTCAAAAAACGACTGGGAACAAATTAAAAAAACGGCGGATCGTGCAATCTTAGATTTTAAAGGCGCAGATATTTACTGATGGCCTTCTCCAACGATGATAATTGCTAAGTTATGTTAGCTTACAGTTTTTGCAAAAAAATTTCACATCCTATTGTCTTTTCAGGAACAGCATTAACGGCAGATGGTCGCTCAACCCGTAACCTGTCCGCGGATTGTATGCAACCGGAAAACCTTTTGCGCTGGCAAATGGCGGGACATTAATTACCTTGCAGCTGCTGTAATCCCAGCCTGTGCCGTCAAATAAATGCCCGGAAAGCAAAAAGTGATCTATTGTTTCCCAGTTGTTTTTATAATAATAACTGCCGTCTTCCAAATCATCGGTCCAGGGCGAGTACAGCATTTGCACTCCGTCCGGAAAAAATTTTGGCACAGGAGGTTTTTGTTTGCTAATGATAATAAAATCTTTTTGCAGTTCGCTAATTATTGCGCCTGTTTCCATGCTGCCGTCCAGTCCGTATAAATTAACAAGCTGCGCTGAACGCGGATCATCTGGCAGCAAAGCGCAGATGTCAGTTCCGCTGCGCCGGTAAAATTCATCGTGGTTTTCATTTAAATCGCCCATAACAATAACCGGAATGTTTGATTCGCTGTGTTCCAGTTCTCTTATCCGGCGAAGAATGATCCGTGCCGAAGCTCTGCGGGTGCTTTCTGTAACATCTTCGCCGCCGAGCTTTGATTTCCAATGGCAAACAAAAAGTATAATTGATGCATCATTCGCTTCCGGTTCAACCGCAGTTTTACCGGAAGTAAGGACTCTGGCTTCCAGCATTGGGCGCGGGGCAATTTCCCCGTCAATGTACACCGAGTGCGATTTAGTTTCATCCAGAGGGAAACGGCTTAATAAACCTACGCCCAGGGCCATTCCCGGAATATTGGCAAAATGCGTCCAATTGTACCCGAATCTTGACAGGGCCTCTGCAAGATCATGCATCACTCTGGATGATTCCACTTCCTGCATTGCGATAATGTCCGGCCTTTCTGACATGCCTTCTATGGCCGCTGAAATAACATTCAGCCGCCCCCGGTATTTCTCCTGCGACCAGCCTTCCGATTCAAAATATTCCGCATATTCCGTTCCGTCTTCCGTTCCGTCAAAAAGAGCTTGAAGGTTCCATGTCATAATAGCGATGGAATCCTTTGCAACATTTGCCTGGCTTTCGTCTGCGGAAATATTGCATCCGGCGCATCCAATGCAGAATACCTGCAATGCAGCAGCGCAGAGCAATCCCTGCACAAATCTTTGTTTATTTATAATCATATCAATCTCCATACATTATATATGGCGTGAAAACGCGGTTTGCATTAGAATTTTATTGTTTTTTATTGTTTTTTTTGTAATATTGTGATATATTTAAAGTATAAATCTTAAGGAAGGATTATTAATATGAAAAAGTATGTTTTTTTGATTTCTAAAATTGCTTTATTAGCGGTTTCGCTTATTGGGTATTCATGCTATTCCGGGTTTTATGGTAAAGCAGGTTCCCCAAGCCGCTATTCTCCGGAATCGCCACTGTATCCGCCGCTTGACGGAATGGAAAACACGGACGAGTTTGACGAAATAACCGAAAACGATTTTATTTTGGCAGCGGAAAAGCCGGACTCGTATTTTTCGCTGAATATAAATACCGCATCTTATGCGGTTATCAGGCGCAGCATAAACAACAATACCGCTATTTATAAAGACCAGGTATTGATTGAAGAAATGCTTAATTATTTCAAATTTGATTATACGGTTCCGGCAGCAGGGGAAACACTCTCTCTTTCAGGCTCTCTGACCCCCTGCCCCTGGAACGAAGAAGCCCACTTGCTTTCGATTGGCATTAAAACCGAAGAAGTCGAAATGAGCAATATTGACAATAATTTGGTCTTTCTTATCGATGTTTCCGGATCAATGTTCCCGAGTGACAGACTGCCGCTGGTGCAGGAGGCTTTCAAACTGTTGGCCGAAAACCTGAACAATAATGACCGCGTTTCAATAGTAACCTATGCTTCAGGCGTAGGCATCAGCCTTGACGGTGCAATGGGTTATGAAAAAGGAAAAATATGCGCCGTTATTGAGGACCTTAACGCCGGCGGTTCAACTTCCGGAGCAGGAGGAATACAAAAAGCGTATGAGATTGCCGCTAAATATTTTAAGGAAAACGGCAACAACCGCGTCATTTTGGCCACGGACGGGGATTTTAATGTAGGCATTTCTTCACAAAGCGATCTGGAAAAATTCATTTCAGAAAAACGCGCTACCGGCATTTACCTGACAGTGCTGGGCGTGGGCATGGGCAACCAAAAAAACAACAAAATGGAAACACTCGCCAATTGCGGGAACGGCAACTTTGCATTCCTTGACTCAATTAACGAAGCGCGGAAAGTGCTTGTCGAAGAAGCCGGCGGAACATTAAAAACAGTCGCGAAAGACACAAAGGCAATGGTGAGCTTCAATCCTGATAATGTTGAAAAATACCGGCAGTTAGGTTATGAAAACAGGCAGTTAAGCGCAGAGGATTGGGAAGATGAAAACAAAGACGCAGGCGAGTTAGGCGCAGGCCGCTGCATAACAGCCGTTTATGAAGTAATTCTGAAAGACGGCGGCAGTGCGTCCAGTCCCTTTGCTTGGGCTGCAGTGCGTTTCAAAGATCCGGAAACAGAAGCTTCGCGCGAAATTTCAATTGATATTTCCGTCCTTAGCATTCCCGATAATGACGTTAAATTCATTTCCGCCGTAGTCGAAAGCGCTTTAATTATGCGCAATTCCCCGTACAAGGCAGGGGCAAGCATCAATTCGGTAATAACCCGCCTTGAATCATTGGGGTTGAAAGACGAGTACAAGCTTGAATTTTTAGATTTGATGAAAAAGTACAAACCGCAGATAAAGTAAGGTTAATACCGCTGGGCAAGCAGTTTTACATTTCTCGTCTATAACTTCAAACGACTAAAGCCGCACTTGGTGGCATTGGATGTCAAATGCACACGGATTTTCACAGATTAAACGGATTTTCACGGATTTTATTTTATTTTTAAATTCTGTGTAAACCCGATGATTATTCTTGGTTTCAGTCCTAGAAATCTATATTCCTCTGTGTAAATCTGTGGAAATCCGTGCTAATCCGTGGCCTTTTTATAGCTTTAAAAGTTA
>WRNF01000043.1 GCA_009776715.1 Treponema sp.
GAAATTAAAGAAAAGCCCACGGATTAGCACAGATTTTCCACGGATTTACACTGATTAATATGAATTAATTAAAAATCCGTGGAAATCCGTAAAATCCGTGAAAATCCGTGGCTATTGATTATATGCCTTAGCGAGATGCCAAATGAAGTTAGAGACAAACGTTTTGTATGCGTTAATGTATGCAATTATGTTTTTCTTGAAATTTGTTCATCGGTACCCGAAAGATTCTGAATATTTATTTGAACAAATAGAAATTTTATGAAATAACAATTAATTTTAGTTTTTATAAAATTATTATATTATTTATATAAATTCTACTTACAAGTATTATAGTATATATATTTATTTGAATATTTAATAATATATTTTTATAATTATATAATTATCTATATTATAATTATCATCATTAAACAGATATTCTTGATTTTTTCGATATGCTTTACCGATAAAAATTTAGTGTTCTATAAAACATAGAGATTTAAATTTATTTTTTACTGGTTGCTGTACACAGAACCGCAGGAGACATTATGAAGAAATTAATATCACTTAATGAATCTTATGCAGAATTTTCAACAGGTGAATTAAATAGAAAAAATTTTGAAGTATTAGTTTATTATTTTATAAAAGAAAAAATTCAACGTCCTTGTAGTTGGGATTTGGATGATTATAATGATTATCTTTCCTGGTTATATCCTCGTGTTTGCAAAGCAATAGACAGTTATAAGGAAACAGGCTCGAATTTTGAAGCTTATATTTCTACTTTACTAAAAATGTCAATAAAAGAATACCGTTCAATTTTGATAAAGGATAATTTAGTAAAAGAAACAGCATCTCTTTTGGTGCAAATTTCAAATTTTTATGTTTCTGATAATGAACCTAATTATGATGAAAAAGAAATTACTATTAAAAAAACAATTCCAAAAATAAGGAACAAACGGCAATTATTAACATTATTGTTAAAATGTTGTATGTTTGTTTCAAATGATTTTTTGGAAAGAATATCTCCCTCATTAGGAATGGAACAAGCAGAGTTAAAAAGTATGATTAAACAATTACAGAGAATGCAAATAAAAAAGGAAGTGTATATGAATGACTTACGTGAAAAAATAAACACTCAGTTTTTCCGCTGTCTTTATTATGAAAAAAAATTGAGAGGAATGGCAAAAGAAACAATTGCAGCACAACGGTTAAAAAGTCTTCTTGAACGCGGGCGAACAAGGCTGAATAATATGCGTGCAAGACTTGCAAAATCCAATACGGGCCCTTCTAATCAGCAAATAGCATTTATTCTTGGTATTTCCAAGGGTACTGTAGATGCAAATTTGTATAATTTAAAAAAAAAGGCCATTGATGATCAAAATAAAAATACATAATTTTCAATGTTAAAATACTACCCCTTGGATTGATTTATTTTGTCGATATTCCAAAAGACCAATTTGATATTTTTGAAGGGCAGCAGCGCATTACTTCTATTGGCCGTTTTTCCGCCATGCAGCATCTCAGTTTTTTTCAAGGCCAAGATAATATGTTTCAAACGACTCGCTGCGGCAGACTGCGGGTTTGTAGCTTTTTGCAGATTTAAAAGCAGACCGAATCTGTTTTAAAAGTTCAGATGTATCGCCGCCCTGAAAAACCTTTATTGCCAGGCTGCCCCCGCTAGACAGCATTTCCTGCGAATAGGAAAAACCGGCTTCTGCAAGCTCAAGGGAACGGGCGGTGTCGATGAACCGGCTGCCGGTGGTGGACGGAGCCGCATCGCTTAACATTAATTGATAGGGGCCCAGCGAAGCAATTGAACTGCGGACAGCGGCATCAGTTATGTCCCCCTGAATAAAACGGAAATTTTCGCCGCTAAAAAGGCCGCCGTCAAACTGATGCGGCAGCGGGGCAAGGTCTGCTGAAACAAGGAAGCAGTCCGGCAATTTCCGCAGAATGTACAGGCTCCAGCTTCCGGGCGCCGCTCCCAGATCGAGTATGCGAATGCGGCGGGTATGTTTTAANAGCTTGAATTTTTCATCCATTTCCGCTAATTTGTACACCGATCGGGCAGGGTATCCTTCTTTTCTTGCTTTAATCTGCCAGTAATCCGGTTTCTTGTAATTTGCCACCATTTTAGTGTATAATAAAGTATGGATGAAAAATATACCCTCAGACTTGAAAAAATTGAAACCGAGCTTAACCGCTGGCTGCCGGATATTCCCAATGCTGACTGGATTAAAGAAATTTTTCCCGGGCTTGGAGACATGGTGGAGCCTTCATTGATACAAGCGCTTACTGTTCCCGGAAAAGATTTAATTGAACGGGGAGGAAAACGCTGGCGCCCTTTATTGATGACNCTGATTTGNGAAGCGCTTGGCGGTGGCGATGAAGCGCTGCCTCTTGTTCCCCTGGTGGAATTTAGCCATAATGCCAGCCTTATTCATGATGACATTGAAGACAATTCTGTTGAACGCCGCGGCAAGCCTGCTATCCATATAACTTATGGCATTGACACTGCAATTAACAGCGGTTCTTTTCTTTTCTTTTTGTCGCTTGCCTGTATTGACAGATGGCCTGCGGCTCAGTCCAGTAAGGCAAGGGTGTATAAATTATGGGCAAGTTATATGCGGAAACTTCATTTGGGGCAGGCGATGGATATATATTGGCACCGAAATTTTGATCAGGATTTGAGCATAGAGAAGTATTACACAATGTGTAATTTAAAAACAGGCTGTCTTGCCCGTTTCGCCGCCGAGCTGGGTTCTGTTGCCGCATCTATTGCAGGCGCGGCGTATGTTCCTGCTGAATGTATTGGGAATGCTGCGGAAAAACTTGGCGTTGGTTTTCAAATTCTGGATGATGTTAAAAATTTGACTGTCGGCATTCCGGGAAAAAGACGCGGCGATGACATTGTTGAAAGGAAAAAAAGCCTGCCTGTTTTATTGCTGCTGCATCATTTCCCGGAAAAAAAGGAATTGGTGCGGCAATGTTTTATTGCAGCAAATGCCGGCGGTGTTGATGTGCCGGAGGTGGAAACATTGATACAGGCCATGTATTCTGCCGGTGTTTTAACACAGGCGGAAGATATAGGCAAAGCGCTTATAGCCGAATCCCGCGATGCCTTTTTTACATCCGAATGTTCCTTAACCAATGCAGAAGGACGCAGTCTTCTTGTAGGCTTAATTAATTATTTGAGGTAAATAATGAAAAAAATGCTGCCCGTTGAAATTTGGACAATTGTCCGCACAAACGAAGGGAATGCAGTTCTGCTGCGTCCTTTTGACAAAGACCTTGTTGTTCCGGTTTTTGTCGGACAAAATGAAATCCAGTCGATTCTAATCGGCAAAGACGGCATTACTTTGCCCCGGCCTTTAACCCACGACCTCCTCCTCAACCTGCTTGCAAGCCAGGAACTTGTGCTTGACCGCGTGGAAATTAATGAACTAAAAAATGACATTTTCCATGCGCGCCTAATCATTACCGGCGGAAATTATTCCGAAGAAAATCCGCTATTGCTTGATTGCCGGCCTTCGGATGCGCTCGGTCTTGCAACACGCAGGGGATGCCCCGCCCTGGTATCTGCCGATATTATTAAAAAAACCGGCATCCCTCTTTCCCTGTTCATTGATGTGTTAAAAAACAGCGACAGTACAGAATCCGGCGGTAAAAAAAATATTTCAGTAAATAAAAAAGAATTTTCTCCAAAAGAATCTTTTCTTAAAGAATATTCTCCTATTGAAGAAAAACGCCGTAATTTGATAAAAAAACTTAACGCTGCAGTGGAATGTGAAGAATACGAAGAAGCTGCAAAAATTAGGGATCTGTTAAAAACAATTGAAGGGGATCTTGTATGAAAAAAAAATATAGCGTAATGTTGTTGCTGTTTGTTTTTTTTAGCAAATATGCCTTTGCCCAAAATTCAGGAATATCGGCAAACGGCGAATTGGTATTGCAGGCATTGCAGAACAGTTTCCCAAATAAGGTAAGCGATGTGGTTTTTACTGATAATGACTGGACCGTTAAGGTAGGAGGCGAAACCTTTTATTGGGCGGGAGGCAGGCTGCTTCCAAAATCGGAAAAAAACAATATTGATTCCTACAGTCCGTATATGTTTTATTTAGTTCCCGATAAAGCTGCCGCTCCCAGTACTTTTTCGCCGCAATTTATTGAAAGTTTACGCAGCCGGGGTTCCACAGATGCCCGGCGCGAACGAAAAGATACTCACCGGGAATTTCACGCAAAATTATACGGAGCCTCCGATAAAGATGGGATTGAAGCATTGATTGAAAAGGCAGATTTTCTTGGTTTTAAGGTTTCTGTGCATATAGACATTATCGAGGCGCTCGAACGCCTTGACAAAGAAATTAGAAAACTGACCGGAGCGAAGGATTTTATTTCCTCGCTTGGAAGCATCGCAGGGTATAACTGGCGGGAAATATCCGGAACACAGCGAATGAGTTACCATAGCTGGGGCCTTGCGATTGACATACAGCCGAAAAAGCTGGAAGGCAAAGCAATTTACTGGTTATGGGAACAGGGGCGGAACAAGGACTGGATGCTTGTGCCGCTTGAAAAACGCTGGAGTCCTCCCGAAGCGGTAATACGGGCTTTTGAGCGCGAAGGATTTATCTGGGGCGGGAAATGGCCTTTGTATGACAATATGCACTTTGAGTACAGGCCGGAACTGCATGAATTAAACCGCTTGCTTGCCGTTAATCCCATTTCAAACACCGACAATAACAGTTCCAGCATAGACCTGCATCATATTTACCCCGAACCCTTAATTGCCAATAATTAATAAACATTTTTTATTTTCAAGGAGGAATTGTACATGAAAAACATCAATTTAACAAAACCACCGGTTTATGATACGCTTAAAAAAAGTTTCCATTCTTCATTAGCGCCATTGCTCATTGCTATTTACTCATTACTCATTTGTAACTGCGATCTCTTCAACAACTCAAAAGACCCTCATTTTATTAAAAAAATTGACGAGGAAATTGCCTGGGCGAATGCCGCAAAACTGAACGTTGCCGTGGCGGTTCCTTCGGGATGGGGAATAAGCCCTCAACTTGCCGGGTGCAAAGATGCGGTGCGGACAAATGAAAGCCCGCGCAAGGGCTATACTTTCAATGTGGAATTTACGCCGAATGCCGGATACGGCTTCATTGAATGGCTTGCGTTTAACAGCAGCACATATTCATTGCAAGCGGTGCTGGATATGGAGAATTTTGAAGAGGCCAAAAGTAAATCGCTTAACGGGCAGGGCGTTGATATAACAGACCCTGAAGAAACGTATACAGGGGCATTTGCCTCGACCGTCAAGATAAATGTTAATGCGCCGGTAATGCTGATTCCCTATTGCGACATGCGCCCCCGGCTTGAACGGCGTACTAATCCGCCGCTAAATCCTATTTCAACTCTGTTCCCCAGAAATCAGACTATTAACCTGTGGTTTACCATGCCCATCAAACAGGAAACTGTTTTGGGAAATATACGCATTAGTGCTGTACACTCAAGCGATGAGAACCGCTTCGGAAAGAAAACCGGTGAGCTGTTTGGCGAAAATGGGGATATTACTGATTATTTTGGGATTAATTTTCCTTCTGCCAACCGCATTGACCTTACGCCTCTGGACAGCGCGGAGTATCCTGTTGACGATCTTGCGCTGCTTGGAATCACTGTTGAAGTTGGGCCTGGCATAGAAAGCGCAAACGAAATTCCGATGGGAGTAATAGAAACAATAACGTACCAGACAGGCATACAACAAGCTCAAAAAGCCTACAAGCCGGGTTTAATATCCGTAAGCCGAACAGCGGCAAGCGGCTACTTTGATGACACAATCCCCTGGAACCGCCCCGACATAGACCGGCGTTTTAACCAGATTGCAACAGGGCAGAATAATTACAATACTGCTTACATAAAATTTAGCGTAACGCCGCCTGCGGATGCGCCGTCTCAAACTCCTAACCGCATAACAGTAATCGAAAAGCTCATTCTTAGCCTGCGCGGCTTTAATGCAAGCGGCGCAGAAGAATATGAGTACAAAACCTCGGACAGTGAAGTAAGCTACAATATTGGTACAGGTGAATACACCATCACCCATAAAATTGAAACCGCCTCATCCGGCATTATCCAGCTTTTGGCGCTACCCTGGTATTTCGATGATGATGAGGCATTGCGTATCCTTCCGCTGATGCCGGAAAATGCCGCTGCCGCTTATCACTTTGTTACCATTGTGATGGACACCGAAGCCCCTGATTTTATTACACTTAACGCTCTCAATGCAAGCCTAAGCCCCCACGCTTCGCAGAATGAGGGAGTCCTGATATACGGGCAGACAACGCCCCTGACCTTGACACTTGGCGGCTTGCGAGACCTTGCAGACAACGGAAGCGAAGGCGGCATACTTTCTTCGTACAGCCTGCCCTGGACCATGGATCCCCTGAACGAACTTTTCTGGTATGCGCAAATCGGAGAAGATAATCAGCCTGGAAAAATCTCAAGCGAACGGCTTAACATAAATGACGCTATGCCGCCAAACAACCAGTGGATGGCGGATGATATTTCTACGCTGGAATTGGAACCGCCCTATTCAATATATGTTAAATTTGAAGACCGCATGGGCAATGCAACAGAATGGAAGGAAACCGGTTTTAAGATAAAGTATTCAGACGAAGATATTAACAGCGTGTCCGATATTAAAGCTGTATGTAATACAGCGGGAAATATGATTACGGTAAGCTGGAGCGCGCCTTTAAGCTATCAATATCCTGAGCTGGTGATCCGCACATACAGTACCGGCACTTACGGAGACTCCTTTGAAAGCGAGCGGCGCATTGATTTTAACAAGGAAAAAGCCAATGGCTACAGTTTTACCGTCCCCCAGATAAATACAGAGCAGGTTTTGGAAGGCGAAGCCGTGTCAGGGATATACGGCTATGAAATAAGCGTTATTACGCATAACGTCGCGGGTAATCCGCTTACCGGTCCTGTCTGGGTTTATAACATTCCCGATATGGCAACAACAGGAAGCGGAGAAGGGGAACAAAGCAATACTGTGCGGCTTACCAGCAGCAACATAGACGAAGTACCAGTCTCTGGCAGCGGCACAAGCGGGAAGAATTATGTGCTTACACGGGACATAACGATTACAGGAACTTGGACACCCATAGGCAGCAGCACAAACGCTTTTCAGGGGAATTTTTACGGCAACGGGCATACCATTACATTCAGCGGCAGTTTTGACACCAGTGTAAATTACGCAGGCATCTTTGGCTATATTAGCGGGGCTCAAATAAGGGATTTGTCTGTGTATTACCCTGCCGAAGTTAATGCGGATCATAGTTTGACTACAGGCGGGCTGGCGGCTTATGCCCTGGAGGAATCTGAAATAAGGAATTGCATTGTCGGCGGTCCTGCAACAGCAGCGCTTAAAGTTACCAGCGATTCCACAGAAGCTGTGTATCTTGGAGGAATGGTTGGTAGAATGGGGCGTATGACCGCCATATCACACTCTTATGCTTATTTAAATATTGCATTACAGCATGATGGAAGCGGGGATGCTTTTACAGGAGGGCTTGTAGGGGATAATAGCCCAGGCGAAACAATTAGTAAATATGACTGGTTTGCCTTTAATAATATTTATTCTGCCGGGGAAATTATTTGCAAAAAAAATAATACGCAGGGAGATATTTATGCCGGAGGAATTGTAGGGTATTTGAATAATTATACATCATATAGCAGGCAAGATACAGGAGCGTTATCAAATGCAGTTTACTCTGGAAGCCTTGAAATTGAAAGAAATTCTTCTGGAATAGTAACCGGAAATCTATATGCTGGAGGTTTTTCTGGATACGCAAAAGGCAGTGTTTATGATTGTAAAATAATAGAAACCTTTTTATTGAATGTAGAGGGCGATAATTCGAAAAATGTATATACCGGAGGTATAATAGGTTTCTCCGATGCTAGTGAATTGGTAAATATTATTGTTCAAGGTGAAATAAAGGTAAGCAGTGCGGGTAGTATTTATGCCGGAGGTCTGGAAGGATTTTATAACGGGGGTAGTGTTTATAATAGTATTTCTGAAAACGGTAGTATCAGCGTAACATCATTAAGTTCCGGAACAGAAATTTATTTAGGCGGTGTTGTAGGATACGCTTTAGATGGCTGGTTTACTGATTGTCATTCTCTGTATAATTATAATGTTAGTGCAATTCCAATGAATGGCTGTACTGTTAAAATTGGAGGTTTTGCAGGCGTTTTAAAACAAAGTTTTACGGAAGAATGCAGCCGGACAGGCTGGGTAAGTATTTCTTCTACAAATAGTGATGTGTATTTAGGAGGTTTTACAGGTACTTTAGAAGCTGGAGATTGGTGGGCGAGACTTTATAAATGCTCTGTTTCTCACTACGGCGGATTATCTTATCAATCTTTAAGTAATGGGAATATGTATATAGGAGGGCTTGTTGGTTATTCCGAAGGTGCACAATATACAACTGTGATTAACCAATGTCAGGTTAATTATAGTTCCGATTCAAATTATATTTATAATTTAACAGTTACAAACAGTTCAACTACAAAAAAAGAACTCTACACAGGAGGGCTTGTGGGTTATTCTTATTGTACCGATATTGAAGAGTCTTTTGCAAATTTAAATATTACTGTATCTGGAAATAATAATACAGATAAATACACAGGCGGAATTTCAGGCTATTTGGAAGAAGGTTCTATCAAAAACTGTTATGTAAAATGTGTTATAGGTGTAAGTTACTCTGTTTCCATGGGCGGTGTTAGCGGTAAAATAAAAGACAGTATTGTTCAGCATAATATATCATTAGGTTCTGTTTTTTGCGGTACTGGAGTAGCCGGATTAGATATTAACTCAGGCGGCATTGTAGGTGAAACTGAAAGCAGCGCAATATCCGGAAACATTGCATTGGTTTCTAATGTTGTTGCATCCGGTAATACAGATGTTACCAAGACTGCGGCAAGGATATATGCCTCTCCTGCAAGCGGCGGTGGAACTAATAATTTTGCACTAAAAACAATGACGCTTGGAACTTCATCATCTTTCTCCTGGAATTTTAATACTGATGTTGCCCTGCCTACCACTTCAAACGATCCTGATTCCCCAAACGGCAAAGACGCAGATCTAAGCGACTTGGTTAATATCAATTTCTGGCTTGACGAAAACGGTCTGGCGTTTAACAGGAAAGAAGGCGTAGGCGGTATTGAGGGGATGGAAAACATCTGGGACTTTAGCACGCTTACGGGCAGGGGCTACCCGGCGCTGGCGTGGGAGTGAGATTGGGGGAAAAGCAATTGCGTAACCTCTTGCGTTACTTTGGGAAGTTTAATAAAATATTAATTATGGAGAATATGTATTATGGATATTAA
>WRNF01000044.1 GCA_009776715.1 Treponema sp.
TCGCTGTACTGCTGTAAATTTATTATCGCCTGCCTCATGTCGGCAACCTGGGTGGTTAAATTTGCAATCGTTTGTTCATTCGACGTAATTTGCTGCCTAAGTTCCCGGATGGTGTTTTCATTGCCGCTAACAGTCCGGTTTAATGCCGCAACTTCTGTTTGAAGATTTGCCGCCGACTGCCGTGCAGTTTCGGAATTTTGCGTCAGAGTTCTAATTTGATTGTCTTTGTCTGTAGAATTTTGCGTAAGGGTTCTTATTTGATTATCCTTATCTGCAGCGCTTTGCGTAAGCGTTCTGATTTGATTGTCNTTATCCGATGAACTTTGCGTAAGATTCCTTATTTGGCTGTCCTTNTCGGANGAGTTTTGAGTAAGGGTTCTTATTTGCCCGTCCTTTTGCGTAGAACTTGATTCCAATGCNTTATTAATCGATCGTAAGGTATTAATTTCTGCGGTAAGATCCGCTATGCGTTTGTTTGCAGCGGCTCCCTCCGTGCTGAAGGTTTCAATTGCGCTTTGCCTTTCCGTTAATTCATTTTCAAGCTGCCCGTACCTGTCGGTTAGGTCTGCAATGTTTTTTTCAGTTTCAATGACCCTTCCGGCTGCCGCAATAATCCGCATTAATTCTTCTATGGTTCCCTGGTATGAATTAAGCGCTTGGTTATACAGTTCTTTTTTTGTCTCTATTGCCCTAAGCGACTGAAAGCCCGGGGTATTAATAAATTCCCGTGTTGATTGTATGGTTTTTAACGCATCGTCAAATTTTTTTTCGTTAATATTATTATTGATTTTTACCAAATTTGCGGTAATCTGGTCTTCCACTGCCTGGGATTTGTAATATTCGCTCGAAAGGCGTTCCATTTCGGCACGGGCAGAATCAATGTCAGCGGCGCTTTGTTCGGAAACCTGCGTAAGCTCGCGGCTGCGGTTTTCAAGCTGCTCTTTAAAAAAAGCTTCTTTTGCGCGGTACTCTTCCAAAATTTGCGCCCGTTCATTTTCCAAATCCGACAGGTTCACATTGAATTTTTCCCGTTCCGCAATAAGCCGGTTTTCGGCAGCGCGCTGTTCCGCTGTTAGTTCCTCGTTGGTTGAATAAAGTTCCTCCAGCATGGAGTCTATTTCTGAAAGCTGTGATTTAATTTGCGAAATTTCATTTTCTTTTTCAGCAACTCTGGAAAAGGTTTCCCTGCGGATTTCATTAATAAGGACCCGTTCTGAGCTGCTGTAAACAATATTCCCCTCCCGCGCCTGTTCATCAACACGCCTTTGCGTTAAAGAAAGAACCAGTATTCCTGCCACAAGCCCCGCGGCTGCAATGGTGTTTACTATGATTGGGAACAAATACCCCTTTTTTTTCGCCGCAAATTTGCCTGCGTTTTTTTTATGCCTGCCGGATGCCCCGTCTTCGGCTTCCATGCCCGATGCAAGCGATTGCCGGTTTTTTTCGGTAATGCTGTTTATCCTTTTAAGGATATCCCGCTGTTCCTCTTCGGAAATGCCTGATTTTGCATCAATAAAAGACTCATCCGTAAAGGAGCCTTCCGTAAAAGATTCAGCCGCATTAAATTCACCGGTTCCGTTTTCCTGAACAAAATTACTGTTATGTGTCATTGTTTTTCCTCTTTACTTCAATTTTTGATACTTGTTTATTTGAAAGGCGCAAGCCTCCCGCTTTTAATCCCCTNACGCTGTAATCCTGCGCCGAAAAATTTTCGCTAAGAATTTTAAGCCGGGGTTTTGGAACATATTTTACCGTAAAAGTAAATTTTTGCCGAGTATCAAAGTGCAGGACAATAGACCCGTCCGGAATTAAAAAATAATCCTTGTTCATTATCCAGCCTTCAATAATGAAACGTTTAATGCATGCAAAACCGGTCTCTTTTTCCCTGTAAATTATTGTAAAAACCGTTTTAGCTAAAGTTTCTTTGTCGGCGACGCCTACCCACAGGGCATCGGCGCCGATAAATGCTTTTTCCGGAAGCTCGCTTATCGAATACATTCCGTTTTTCCTGATTGCAAGAACGCGGTCAAAAGGGGACACCTCGGCAATTTTTGCCCCCGCAACATTAGTTCCCATATAACCGGTTTTTATGTCATATTTAAGATCAACGTCTTTTTTTACCACTTCCTTAACATCTATTTTTTCAAATGCCCCAACTTTGGTTTTTCGTTTTTGCTGATACAATTCCTCGTTGGATTGAATTTTTGTTATAATTCCTTTAAGAAAAGAAATTGAATACGCGGTGATGTTTTTTAAATGGCCGTTAATTTCTTTTATTCTGGCCTGAATTTGCAGCATTTCATCGCGGGCCCTGTTTATGTCGTACAACGATATTCTGCGGATGGGAATGCGCAGCAATTGTTCAACATCGTCCTGGCTAACCCCGCGGGGGCCGATTTCCTTGAGGAATGGGTTAAACCCGGAAATTACCGCATCAATTACCCCTTTTGCGGTTTTCATTTTTTCAATGGCTTTATAAATCCTCTCCTCAATAAAAATTCTTTCCAGGGTGCGGAAATGCATCTTATCCAGCAATTCTTTTTTTTCAAGCTCAAGTTCTTTGCTTAAAATTTTTACCAGTTGTTTGCAGTGGTGTTTTATTATCTCGGTAACGGTCATTATTGCCGGCAGGCCGTTTTTTATGAGCAGTAAATTAACAGAGATGGATTGTTCACATTCGGTAAACGCATACAGGGCATCTACCGTTTCCTGCGCATACACCCCGCGGGCAAGTTTTATTTCAATTTCAACTTTGTCTGCGGTAAAGTCATTTATTCCCTGAATTTTTATCCTGCCGGCTTTTGCCGCATTTTCTATGCTGTTGATGATATTTTCTGTGGTCGAGCCAAAGGGCAGTTCGGTAATAAGAATGCGCTTTGGATCGGAAGTGTCAAGTTTCGCCCTTACTGCCACTTTGCCGTTTCCGTCACGGTAGTCAGAAACGTCAATCAGCCCGCCGGTGGGAAAATCGGGAAACAGTTCAAATTTTTTGCCGGAAAGGCAGGCAATTTCCGCTTCTATCACTTCGATGGCGTTATGGGGCAAAATCTTTGTTGACATGCCGACCGCAATTCCCTCGGCGCCCAAAACAAGTATAACCGGAATTTTTGCCGGAAAAAGAACCGGCTCTTTGTTTCTTCCGTCGTAGGAATCCGCCCATTCGGTGAGCTTGGGGTTGTAAAAAATATCTTTGGAAAGGGGCGTAGCCCTGCATTCAATGTAACGGGGCGCAGAGGCATCGTCTCCGGTAAAAATATTGCCAAAATTTCCCTGCCGGTCAATAATGAGGTTTTTATTGGCAAGCACCACCAGCGCCGAATTAATGGAAGCATCTCCGTGTGGGTGGTATTTCATGCACTCGCCGACAATATTGGCCACTTTGTGAAATTTTCCGTCGTCTTTTTCAAAAAGCGTATGCAAATGCGCCTTTGCACGGGCTTAAGGCCGTCTTCAAGATCGGGAATAGCCCTGTCTTTTATTACATAAGACGCATATTCCAGAAAATTTCTGTCGAACAGGTTTTTTATATAAGCCATAACATCAGTATACCATTTTTTTTATGCAGTCAACAATGGCTTTCTTGCAAAACTACGGCAATTCTCAGTTTGATGATTATATAAAGAAAAGCTCACACAAAGGCACATCGAACCATTGGAAAAGAATCTTAGGGGGACACTGATTGCATACCTTAGATACGACACTGATTTAGCTGATTAATCCAGGGCATTCATTAGGGTAATTTCGGTAACTGACACCGGGGCGTGACCTTTACCTTTATTCAGGCGGATGTTTTTTTATCCCGCCGGCTGTGTCATTTCGCGGCGAATCATGTTGTGAATGAGTGTCGCCGGGGTTTGCTGTGTCGCCATCATTCGAGCTTTTAGGTATTCGGCGGAGAAGGTATCAAGGATAATTATTTTTTCACGGTTCTTGATAAACGGGCCTTGTACGTTTGGGTCTGTTTCGGGAATTGTTTTGGTTAATAATTCGTCCAGTTCGTCCGCTTCCTGGTCATTTAAAATAGGCATGTCCTCTTTCCTCCGCTTTCTTTAGATTTTCTTTTCTGCATTTCATTACGTGAAATACGTTAACTGTTTCTTCATCGACCAGATTGTACATTACCTCGATGATGCCGCCTTTGGTATCAAAACCGATGAGCAGGTATTTGTTGGCGAACTTTGGCATGAGTTCGTCAAAAATGGCGGTTGCCATTGCAAACTGTACATCCTGCACGGTGTACTTGTGTTTAAAGGCAGATGAGTTGAATACAAGGGTCATCTTCCAATTATACTGTTACCTTATAAAAAAACAAGCGGATTTTGGCCTTTTTTACAAGAAAACCGTCCCTCCCCGCACCTAACGACACTTGTCTCTAACTTGAATTAAGGGATTAGGGGTTAGGGGTCAGGGATTAGGGTTTTGGTTTGTAAGCGTATCGTGATATTTTCTTGATTAATTAACGAACAACAATCCCCGATCCCCGATCCCTGTTCCCCGATCCCTAATCTCAAGTTACCAAAGAGTTGGTTCACCTCAGAGCGGCCTGCTTCTTATTACTTATTATTTTCTCAAAAGTTTTTAATCTTTCTTCAGCAATATTTATAACATTTTTTGCTTTATTCGTTTTTAATCTTTCGTTTTTACTTAATCCTTCATAGATAATATTTAACACATCACTTTTTTTACTTTCATCATACCACCCCGGATAATCTATATTTTTTATTGCTGTTTCATTTTCACAATCTAACCATCTGCAAAAGCTATCCTTTTTTTCATTCATCATTTCTTTGCTGTCGGTATCATAAAATAAACTATTCCCGTTATCAAATAACGGAGCTGTTTTAATCCATTCCAAATTATTTGCATTTCTTATTATTCCAAAATTCCAGGGGTGTCTGTCTTCATTTCCAATAATGTAATCTATAGCTATCATTTCATCAATTTTCTTTTTTGCATCTGCAATTCCTTTCTCTATACAAATGCTGATATATCTTTCATATTTTTCCAATCCTTTTTTTTCAATTGAATACATCGCATAATCAGCTCCCATATATTCTGTATCTTTATCTATCATACATTTACATATACTTACAGGGATATTGCCGCTTATTCTTTTAACATTATAATTAACATGTTCAATCCCGAATAAATCCATTATTTTAGATGCAATTTCTTCATTAAAGGGTTCCTGCATCCTTTCGCCTCTGCCTTTTTTCCATAAATAATTTATATTGTTTTCCTTTTTCCAGGCTTTTATTTGGTTTCCGTCAACAGATACATTTGGATTGCCTCTCTTTCCTTCCAGCAATACCGGCTTTAAATCTTCTTCCTGTTTATAATCATTATCAAATAAATTCATATTTTCCCATTTTAAATTTTCATCTATACCATGAATCCAATAATGATCGGTTAAATTTAAAGCATATTCACCAACAGTTAATTCTCTGTTGCTTTTTTTCTTATTTTTATATGTAATTACATTATAATCTTCTCTTGATTTAGGAATTCCTCTCATTTCTACCCATTTATCAAAATTTCTTAATATTAAAGATATATCATTATTTCCATATATTATAGGCAATCTTTCGTAATCATATATTTCATCTGCTTTTCTAACGATAAAAAATTCATTATCTAAAGTAAACTTCATTACTAAATTATTTTTATGTTTTAAATAATATTCTTTATATTCATAATCCATAGCAACCATACTTTATTTTAGGGTAGAAAATATATACTGTCAATTGACCGCAATAGCTCAAGTTAAATCTAACCATGGGACACTTAACATAATACAAACAGCCCTGTTTTTTTAGGGCTTGCTTGTTTAAGAGAAAATATCTTCAACAGGGAATTCTAAATCGGCAAATTGAACTGATGATAAAATATCTCCCACCCGCAGGACATGCAGCATGAAATGATTTTCATTAAAACGGGATATTTCGATTTGCTTTTCTTCCGGATCGATAATCCAAACTTCCGGCACCTTTGCTTTCTGATAAAGGTTCAGTTTCCGGTTCATTTCCATCGCAGTATTGGAAGGGGAAAGAATTTCTATAACTAAATCCGGCGCGCCCCGGCAGCCCTCTTTTCCCAATTTTTCAGGATCGCAAACTACTATAAGATCGGGCTGGACAACAACATCATCACTTTCATCTTCTTTGTAAAAAAGCCGGACATCAAAAGGAGCGGCAAAGGGGCGGCATGTTTTTCCTGTTAAATAATTGAATAATTTAGCCGACAAAACCATACTAATGCTTTGATGTTCTGTATTTGGCGAAGACATTGCATAGGCAACGCCGTTTATCAGTTCATAACGTTCACCGGGTTTTAATTCCCAGTTCTTATAGTCTTTGTATGCCCATTTGATTTCTTTCAGGTAACCCAGCGAAGGCTCCTTCACAGAATTTCCATTTTTATAATCCATTGCCCTGTTTGCCATATAAACTCCTTATTCCAATAATATCACTTTATTGAAAAAAAACAACTATTCAGTTGTCTATATGCGAGAAATAATTTAGAGGGGGTAGCTCGAAAAAAACAACAGGCATAACTTCAAAAAAGTCCGCTCTGGTTTAATGAATTTCCTCCCATATTTTACTCTCGCAGAGATACGGGGGCACAAAGGCTATGCTATGAAAGCTCACGAATTTCCTAACAAAATTCCGCTTAATTCTGTCATTTTTATGCCGATAGTCGGCGTTTTAATGTCGTCTATCGGGTTTGTATGCACCGTTTTAATGGCGTATACATTGTCGATAGTCGGCGTTTTAATGTCATACATCGGGTTTGTATGCACCGTTTTAATGGCGTATACATTGTCGATAGGCGGCGTTTTAATGCCGTCTATCGGGTTTGTATGCACCGTTTTAATGGCGTATACAATTTTTTATGTGTTGGCAAGCCGTTTTGTCTTCTAATTGCTATACCCATCTTTGTGCCTTTGTGCCCGCTCACAATTATTTCGCTTTGTAAATTATTTCATCGCCGTGAATGCCAACCAATTGCTGACTTCGCGGATCTACCATTACATTCATTTCCTCAAGGGGAATTGCTCCCAGAAGAACCTCGCTTGCCCCTGGTAAAACTATCGCATGTTGTCACCATCGTAGGCGGATTCTGGCATATTGATGGCAACAAAAAAAATTTTTTTTACTTGACAGCATTTATATTTTATTGGATAATATATTCATGATGCAGGAATTCCGGCAATTAAGCTGTTGCGGAAAAAATAAAAATTCACACGATTTTTCTCTGAATTCGTTCCACTTGGCACGGTTCTCTCTCTCTCTCTCTCTCTCTCTCTCTCTCTCATGAATTCGCTAATTTTCTAAAAAAAATTTGCCTTGAAAAAGCAGGTAAAAAACGCCTACCATCTGCAATGCCTAGTTGCCTTCGGCCTTTTGCAGAAGGCGGAATATTACCCCAAGCATACAAATACATTAATTTTCTGCTAATAATTTATGTAGAATTTATTAGCAGAATTAAAACGCCGTCTAACGGTATTGTAATATGCCGTATGGCGTTATATGTTAATTTTTTATATAATGTGAGTTATGCGCAATGCCCACAGAAAAATCAAAAAATAAATTTCAGAACGTTGTACAAAATGTCCTGGAGGTTATGTCGTGGTTAATTATGATGAACGCTTGAAAAATGAACGGGATTTTCATAATAATAATGAATGGAGAAAAAACCGTGAACATTTGGGCAAATACCGTTCAATATTTACTGACAAAAAGGGAGCAACAGCTTATCGCAATGAAATTATTACAAAATATTCAAATCCCGATGATACTGTTTTGCTGGATTACGGTTGCGGTAACGGCGGATATTTACTTGCCAATTTTTCCAAAGTAAAAGACGGAATTGGAATAGATATATCCCAAAAGGAAATTGAAATAGCCGAAAACAAAACTTTACCCAATAATATTGGAAATATAAATTTTTTTGTTATGGATGCAATGAATACGGAATTTGCCGATAAATCATTTGATATAATTCACGGCAATGCTATTTTACATCATTTAGACCTTGAGAAAAGTATTCTTGAAATAAAAAGGATATTAAAAGATGACGGCGTATGTGTTTTTATAGAGCCGTTATCGACAAATCCAATAATAGAATTATATCGTAAATTAACGCCAAAATTACGGACGCTTGACGAACAGCCTTTCAGGAGGAAAGAACTAAAAATAATAAATAAACATTTTCAAAATACAAAAATAAAATATTTTGCCTTTTTCACTTTATTGGGTGTATTGTTTAGAAAAAGAAAATGTTTTAATAAAATATTGGAAATATTATATAAACTGGATGGAATTATACTGGCAAATAAAAGCCCGTTAAAATATTTGGCATGGGTATGTGTATTGGAGATAAGAAAATGAAATATAAATAAATTGGGAAAACAGAAACTGCACATAACAGGTCTGTTTACGCATCGCCGCCTTACGGCGGCTAGGACTCCGCCCGTTATGTGCCATAAAATCTGAAAGATGGTTTTATGAATATATACACATAAAACATTGGTTACCAATGTAAAGGAGAAAAATGGAAATGGTGCCAGGCACCGTTTTACTCGCTTAGATGGTTAAAGGCCGCATGCATCTGACACCACGGAGGAAATGACAGACATCAGTGCTATAGCAGGAGGCACTGGTGTCTCTGTGTTGCAAAGACATTCGGTTTTTGAATTAGGAGAAAATAGCCCTTTTTTTACTCAAAAAATATGTTATACTTTTATAGAGAGAAGATATAACTATGATAGAGGAGATAAAACTATGATAACGGAAGTCAAAGAAAAGCGTATCATCTCAATAAGAGATGTCGATTTTGAATACGACGGCAGGTGGGTACTTTTTCTGCCAGAGCCAAGTTCAACATCGGGCGAATGGGGCTGCGTTGTAGCCTATGGAGACGGAACAAAAGAAGACCGTGCGGCATTGTACGAGTATCTTCATGAAAAATACCAAGAACAAGCACTTCTAAAATTCGCTTATGAACCAAAGGAGGATGTGATCTATGGAATGTACGACGTTGGAGTTGCTACCGGAGTTTAATCACTGAATCCAAGAAAAGGTGCCAGACACGTGCCTGGCACCTTTTTAAATAATGCAAAATGCATTTTCGCGCCATATATAATATACAGGCTTTTTTAAGTCTGATAATATATCATTAGGAGTATATATGGCAGATATGGAAAC
>WRNF01000045.1 GCA_009776715.1 Treponema sp.
TCCGTGGAAATCCGTAAAATCCGTGAAAATCCGTGGCTATTGATTATATGCCTTAGCGAGAGGCCAAATGAAGTTACAGGTAAGTTACCTCTCTTTAATATTAATCAAGAGGGAAGCTGCCATGCGGCACGGTTGAGGTGCCGTGGCTTTTGGCATCCAAGATGAGCATCTGCGGCATCATTCGCCAGGCGGTTTTTCAAAAAACTGTTTTTCGGGGAACAAGCGGCTGTATGCCCAGCCGGGCAGCACATACACCCAATTGGTGCCGGAAACCGCGGCAAAATAATTTTCATTTTCATCGGGCGGGCCAATCCGGATTCGTATTTTTGTGCCGTTTGCAAATTCAAGCTCCAGGCTGCAGTAATTAATCGACGAATCCGATGCGCCAAGATTCGTAAAATCATTGGCATTGGTTTCAAGAATAGTGCGAATGAATTCTTCAACCTTGCCTGAATCGGGATTTTCCAGATCGAAATTAAAATCCCAGGCTTTTCCATTGCGCGTAAAAATCATCGGCTCAATTTGCTCAATTTGCCCGTCAATGTCCTGTTCCGCAGGAGGGTACACGCTTATCCTTTGCACATCGTCATTTTTCCAGCTTTGGTTTTCCGGAAAAAGGCGAAGTTCGTACCATGCTGATAATGAAGAATTCACATAGGAAGAAAAATTATCCGTTCCAAGCCGTACTTCGTTTTGGTCAATCTTTCGCATAAACACATTGCTGCCGCTTTGGTCTGACTGCCCAATAAGCATCTGCAGGACAGGCTTTCCCGCCCCGGCTGCTATGGTCACCTTGACAGCGCTGTGTTCCTCGAGAGACAGCCGTTCATGGGACGAAGCACTGGAAGAACGCACCGGGTATTGATCCCTTTTTGACAATAATGCAATAAAATCTTCAACCCTCAGTTGCCGCGCGGGATAGTCCCTGCCCTCATTTAAAACAAACCACAAGCCGTCATTTTTTGAAAGCGCCACCGGTTTGACATCTTCATCATTTTCTGTGTTCACCGGGGCTGTAATAGTAATGCCGGTAATTTTGTCAATGTCAGAAGGATCAAGCCATGTGTATGCGTCCGATCTGGCCTGCATGTTTTCCGGATCAAAAATAATGGTTAACACATAGGTAATGGCAAATACTGCAATTATTCCCGTTAGCAGATATATTTTTTTCTTATAGTTCATTGTGCGTCTCCTTCGCTGTTATGGCAGAATCTGCCGGCTTTTCTTCTGAATCCTCAGATTCATTATCCGGGTATTCATTTGATTGATACAAATTTTCCGGAGCAAGCGAGCGTATTTTTGAATTTCTTAATACAATAAAAATTATCCCCGCTAATATTACCAGCAGCGGCATAACGGCAACATTTATTGCCTGGATAAATGTTTTTGCAGATTTTTCTTTATCCTTATCATCAGCCAGATTATTCAAACGGCTGGACATGGGGCGGGGGCGTATGCCTAAAATGTCGTCGTCATTGCCCAGCCAGTCGGCGGATTTAATGAGAAAATCCAGGTTATTATAGCCCTGCGTCATGTTCATGTACTGCCCGGCAAAAAAATAATCCCCCACCACAATAATATGGGCGCTTTGCCCCTGCTGCTGCATTTCTTCTGTTTCATCAGCAAACCAGGAGGGAAAAATCCCCGACACGCTTACTGCCAGTATTTTTTTCCCCCTCGTTTTTTCCGCGTCCCTGTCAAACATATTGGAAATATCAGGGCTAATGATAAAGGGTTCATTCATTGACCAGCCGTTTTCGGACGTGCTGAACAGTTCAGCCGCTTCCAATTGCGCATCGCCGGGCAACTGTATTTCCAGAGGGCTTGCCCAGTACAAATGAATGTCGCTTAACCGTGAACTAACCGGATGTTCAGGGTTGCAATTTTTTGCCTGTATATTGATCCATTGCGGATACTGGGAAAAACGTGTCATTACCATGCCTGAAGGAGCGCGGGTCTGGTATTGAATGAACAGGCCGGGATTCTCCAAAACAATTTCCGGCAGCACGTTTACGCCGTAAGAAGAGAGCATTGCCAAAAGGCCTAAATCTTCAGGAAGCCGTGCCTGTGTTTCTTCAATGCTGATATGCACGCCTTTTACTGCGAACAGCACTTTCCCGCCTCTTTGAATATAATGGTCTATCCGGTACAATGCGTCTTCATCAAAGGTTTCTACACCGTCTATTACAATTAAGGCATTGATTATTTCCGGTATTTCTTCGCCGGGAGAAATCTGCCTTAGTTGATAGCCTGCCTGCACAAAGTAATAATGAAAGTTCTGGTAATCTTCGTTCCAGCTTTGCTTGTCATCGCCGAGCAATATTCCCACTATGCGCGGGCGGTCCCGAACCATTGCCCGTATGCGCGTAGTAAGATCGTATTCAAGCGTTTCCACAGAAGACAGCCAGGGCAGCACTTCAATCTGGTCAAGGTATTCAATGGTCACACCTGAATACACAATGGCCACGCTGGTTTCGTCCTGCTGGTACGAGCCTATTTGCTGGGGGCTAATGCCTAAACCTTCAATCTTGCCGGTCAAATTGTTTTCTTTGTCTTTTACCGGATCAATCACTGTGCAGCGAATTTTTCCACGGGAATAATTGCTGTACACATCGAGCATATCCACGATTTCGTTAAATATGGGATAGGTGCTTTTTAGGCGGTCGGACAGATAATAGGTAATCTGCACCTGGTCCGCAATTTCATTGTGCAGATTCCTGGAAACATCCGCAATGGTGTTGGCTTTATTCTCGGTAAGGTCAAGGCTGAACCATAAACGGCTGCTGACCAAAGCGCCAAGCAGCACAGCGGTTAATACCAATACGGTGATTGTTGTTGTTTGTTTTTTTGTCATAATGTATTTACCTCCACTTCCTGAAAATTATTACACGGGTAGTAATAAAAAGAAACAAAAAAGCGCTTGCGGCAAAAAACAGTATGTCTCTTGAATCAAGCAGGCCTTTTGAAAACTTGTTAAAATGAAAATCCAGTGAAATAAAATTCAATATATTAGTCAGCCAGTCAGGAAGGGCTAAAACCATGGCAAGCCAGCTTATCAGCATAACTATCAATAAAACTACCGCAGTTCCAAGGAAACTGCCGGCCTGGTTTTTTGACAGCGATGACAGCAGCAGGCCCAGTGAAACAGCGGAGGCTCCCATTAGCATAACGCCGATGTACTGGCAGACAATTACCCCTATGTCGAAATTTCCCAGGGAAAACATTGATAGGGGAAGCGGCACGGTAAGGACAAGCATCATCAACAGCAGGGTAAAAACCGAAAGAAATTTCCCCAGCACCAGGTTCCACTCGGAAAAAGGCATTGTCAGCAGCAGTTCAATGCTGCCTGTCTTTCGTTCTTCCGCCCAGCTTTTCATGGTCAGCACCGGGATTACCAGAATAAATACCAATGGAAAACTGCTAAAGTAGGGCTGCAGAATGGCAGGGTTTTCGTTGTTAAGAAAATTTTGTATGTAAAACAGCCATACCGAAGTAAATACCAAAAAGAACACTGCCGCTCCGTAAAATGCCGGAGCGCAAAGAAATGAATACAGTTCTTTTTTTGTTAATGCAAGCACACTCCCTGTGTTTGCTGTTTTTTGTTTCATTGTGCATTCTCCTTTTGCCTGTAATTGGCACTCTCATGTTCTTCTGACGTAAGGCTAACGAAAATATCCTCTAAGCTGAGTTTTTTGCGGTTCATTCCAAGAATTTTCAGCCCGTCTGCTACCGCCCAATCGAAAATTCGTTCAGCGGCAGAAATAATATCCGTTTTTTCCCCTTCCGGAATAAAAAAGACAAGCTGAACAGTGTTGCCATCCGCCTGGCTAAAATCAATTTTACTAATATTTTTATCAAGAAGATGCAGCCTGTTTTGAACAGATTCGGCATTGGCGCCTTTTAAAACAAGCTCCCAAGTGTTTCCTCCCTTTAATGTGCCGGCAATCTCTTCAGGCGTGCCCTGGGCTGCAATTCTGCCCTCATTGATGATTAAAATCCGTGAACAAATAGCGTCAACTTCCTGTAAAATATGTGAAGAAAGTATGACCGTTTTTCGTTTTCCCAGTTCTTTTATTAATGAGCGGATTTCAATAATTTGATTAGGATCGAGGCCGTTAGTCGGTTCGTCCAGAATAAGGATGGGCGGATCATGAATAATGGCCTGCGCAATGCCGGCCCGCTGACGGTAGCCCTTGGAAAGCGTGTCAATTTTTTTGCTGCGGTATGCAGTTAAACCGCAGGCCTCAAGGCACGCGTTTATAGCCCCTTTCCGTTTGCTTTTTGGAATAAAGCGGGCGTTTGCAATAAATTTCAGGTATTCGTCAACGGTAAGGTCCCCGTACAAAGGGACATTTTCCGGCAAATACCCGATGCATTTTTTTACTTCCACCGGATTTTCATCCACCCGAATGCCGTTAACCATCACGGTTCCTTCGCTCGGATAATGAAAACCGGTAAGAATTTTCATAATGGTTGTTTTCCCTGCTCCGTTTGGGCCAAGAAAACCCATAACCTGGTCTTTTCCAACGGAAAAAGACACATCTTTCACCGCTGTTACAAATCCATAGTTTTTTGTAAGATTTTGCACTTCAATCATACAATAATCTCCTTGCTTGACAGAATTGATAAATAAGGATTTTATCTTATATACTATTTTTTTAATTTAATCAATACGTTGCCAGGCACTGTTTTAATTTCACTTCAAATATTCCTCCAATACTCCAAACAAAGCATCCGCGTCAATTGGCTTTCCGGTATGGCTGTTCATTCCCGATGCCAGGCATTTTTCAATATCTTCTTTAAAAACATTAGCTGTCATTGCAATGATTGCAATGTCTTTTGCTTTTGGTACATCCAATGAACGTATAAGACGCGTCGCCTCATAACCGTTCATCTCCGGCATATTAATGTCCATTAAAATTAGGCTGTATTTTTCGGGGTTTTCTTTGAACATGGAAACCGCTGTTTTTCCGTTTTCCGCATTGTCAATATGAACCCCGGTTTCTTCCAGAATAGAAGCCATAATTTCCCTGTTTATTTCAACATCCTCGGCTATTAGTATTGTATGATTGCTAAAATTGCAGTGGTGTTTTGCCGCCTTATGTTTTGCGCAGATACTTCCTTCGGCCTTCTTTACTTTTACCGTAAAAATAAATTTTGCGCCCTTGCCAAGTTCAGATTCAATCCAAATCTCTCCGCCCATTAATTCGATGATTCGCTTTGAAATAGCAAGCCCCAGCCCGGTTCCTCCAAATTTTTGCGAAATGTTTGAATCGGCCTGGTTAAAAGACATAAAAAGCCGTCCCTGCTGTTCTTTTGAAATCCCAATGCCGGAATCCGCTACTTCAATTCTAAAAATAAAATCATTGTTAATTTCTTTTATATTTTTAATGCTCAATGTAACTGTTCCATATACCGGGGTAAATTTTATTGCGTTTGTCAATAGATTCGTAATGACCTGCGATAAACGCAGTTCATCACTCAATATATTCATGGGAACATCTTCGTCCAGATTTACAATAAAATTTTGATGTTTTTCTTCGGCTCTTACATTCGCCATGTTTATAATATTTTGTAATGTATGTTCAAAATTAAATTCACTGTATGACAATTCAAATTTTTCTGCTTCAATTTTAGATATATCAAGAATATCGTTTATAACACCAAGCAGATGCTTGGATGCACTGTCTGCCCTGGCAAAACAATAATTTTTTTTGTCAACATCCTCTGTTCCCATTCCAATATTTATCATACCAAGGATAGCGTTTAACGGCGTGCGTATTTCGTGGCTCATGCGGGAAAGAAACTCTCCTTTGGCGCTGCTTGCATGTTCTGCAATTTCTTTTGCTTTTATTATTTCTGTAATGTCATGCATAATTACCAGAACACCGGCAAAGTCTCCGTTGTCTTTGTGAAATGGCAGAATACTTAGTTCATATCTGTTGGTTTCGGTTAATATTTCAATGTTTTTATCTATAGCTACATTGTCGCGGCTTAAAATAATATTCTTAATTAATTTAGTAATTTCTTCGGTAAACACGACAGGCCGGTATCTGTCAATAATGCTGTCAAGTTCTCTTCCCTGCAAAATGGAAATGTCGTCCACCCCAATAATGCCGGTGATTGAATCAGTGCCTAAAAGAAACTTTGCATTTTCATCAAATATAAACATGGGATCGGGCCATGATTCCAAAAACAGCCGGACATACATCTCCTGTTTTAATTTTTCTTCGGTAATTATTCTGTTTAGCCCGATCTGTGTTTCAATGTTTAATTTATCAATCTCGTCCCGTTTAATGATAGTCCTTAGTTCTCTTGCTATTTTATTTTTTTCAATCTCGGTATTTTTAAGTTTCTCTGTCAGATCGTTGTATTCATTTATTGAGATGCTTATGTATTCATCGCTGCCGGTCAATGCCTCAGCTCCTTCATTCGCAGGAAGTGCATTTAACATGTCAGATAACAAGTATGACCAGGGAATGATTATGGAATCTATTGGTCGGTACACCGTCCCTGACAGAGGTCGGGCAGATCTCACCGCCCGCATATCCCATCATAAATGGGATTTCCGGGCTTATTTTTTCTCTTGCAATACTAAGTTCCATAAGATGCTTATTCACGCCCAAAAGCGCAGCACGGCGAACGGCGCAGGGGAACAGCAGCACCCCGTTCACATTGGGTAAGCTGTTTATCGTCTCAAGTTTTTGGCTTGTGGCCGTCAATATATCATCAGGATCGCATCTGAGCATTGTGAAAGTTGAACCTTCATCAACATCTCCGTAGAAAATTGAAGACCCATCCTCTGTAAAACAGGCATGCCCCCTTATTACAGGCACGCCGTCATAATCCTCTCGTTTCAATAAGTCTATCATAAACGGGGTATATTTTACGCACTCTTTAAATCCCAGTTCTTCAAAGTATTTAATTGCAATATCGTTATTAATTTCATACACACAATTGCCCTCTGCTTTGGTGACCTTGGCTTTATAAGACACGGTATTGTTTTCAGAAAGAGTAGCTATTATAAACCGGGGATTAATATTTCCGTAACACATTACAAAGGACATTGCGGATTTATAATTTGTTCCGTTAAAAACAGTTTCGCAATCCGAAAATGCAGCCGTATCATCAATAGCACAGGTTCCGAAAAGAGGCGTGCCGGGAATGATCTTTCCCAAAGCCCTTACATACATGTCGCCGGCATGCAGCCCGAAAGGAGGAAAAATAAGTCCAAGTTTAGGAACTTCAGGGTTACCCTTCGTTATCCCTTCATACGCGGTTTTAATTAATCTGTCAACATCATCATCTAAGCTCTCGGTGATGCCTGTTTTAAATTGAACATCATCCGATGTCATGACAAAAATGGTCAGAATAAGCTCGCCGCTTTCATCGTTGACCGCCTGAGACGAGGTTGTTATTCCTACCGTATCAAAGGGAAGGTTTTCGCAAACAGCTTTTAAAACACCGGTGGAAATAAATTCAGGATTGCACATAATGATTCCGACTGAGTTTTCCAGCAGGGTAATTTTTTTTTCAATCTGCTCTTTTATTTCATTTGCGGCAATCTCGGGATTGTCAACCTCTACAGTGTAAACACTTGCACATTTCAACATAATAATGCCTCCAAAAAAAAATTAAATAACAAGAATAACTAACGAATAGTTATGAAACCGGTTAATTGGCTTGCCGTTTTTGACCGAAGTCGGGCAAATTTCTCCTCCTGAATATCCTATCATAAAAGGAATATTAGGATATATGGTTTCCCTGACTATTTCCAGTTCTGCCTGAGGATGTATACGCTGTGTAAGCATCCGGCGGACGATGCAGGGAAACATCAGTACGCCGTTCACACCGGGCATCTCATTTATCTGCAAAACTTTTTGCCGGGTTGTCGATAAAATATCTTCCGGATCGATCGTCAGCAAAGTAAAGGTTGAGCCTTCATCAATGTCTCCCCGGAAAATCGCTGTCCCTTCCTCTGTAAAGGAAGCATGCCCGCGCAAAACAGGTATGCCGTCATAGTCTTCTCGTTTTTTTTGATCTATAAGAAAGGGCACGAACAGATAGGTATCTCCGAGTGCGCCATCGCTTGCAAACCCTATGCTTTCAAAATATTTATACGCGTTAATGTTATTGATTTCCTGAACAAAAGGCCCTGACGATTTGGTGATCTCGCCTTTGTAGGGCATAGTTTTTTCATGCGGAAGGGTTTCGAAAAGGAAACGGGGATGTATGCTGCCGTAACACAGCACAAAAGACATTGCGGTTTTATAACTTTCCCCGTTATAAATTGTTTCACTTGCTTCAAAAGTAAGCGTATCGTCTGTGGTAATTGTTCCGAAAATCGGCACATCGGGAATGAGAGGTTTCCATGCGTTTATGTATGCATCCCCTGCATATTTTAAAAGAAGCGGGGGAAAAATAAGGGCGAGTTTCGGCATCTCGGAAATTCCGGCTGCGGTTTTTGCAAAAGCTGTTTTAACCGGTTCATTAATGCCTTCGTTCACGCATCCGGTTACTCCTGTCCTAAACCATGTATCGTCAGAACTTATTACAAAAATAGTTAGAATAAGTTCGCCGGCCTCATTGTCCACAGCCTGTGAGGCTGTGGTTATTCCTGCCAAATCAAACGGAAGGTTTTCACTGATGTATTTTACTACCCCGGAACTTATAAATTCGGGGTGGCACATTATTATTCCGACAGAATTTTCAAGGAGCGTTATTTTTCTCTCAAGCTGTTCATTAATTTCCTTAAGCGCAGTTTCCGGGACATCAATTTCATAAGTGAAAACACTGGCGCATTTTAGCATATTTAGTTCCTCCTGGGAGTTTGTCGGACTTTGTCCTTTTTGATAAAAAAAAATGCGAAAAAACACCGTTTTTGAGCATTTTTTACTCTGAAAACTCCGAGCTTAAAATCAGCCGAAGCTGATTTTAAGCTTATGGAGCCCCAAAATCGGAGATTTTAGTGGTTTTTTAACCACTAAAATCCACAAAACCGACAGGCTCCTAGGAGTTTGTCGGACTTTGTCCATTCCAATGAAAAAAAATGCGAAAAAACACCGTTTTTGAGCATTTTTTACTCTGCAAACTCCGTAAGGAGCCCCAAAATCGGAGATTTTAGTGGTTTTTGAC
>WRNF01000046.1 GCA_009776715.1 Treponema sp.
CGGACAAAAACCCTAACCCCTAACCCCTGACCCCTATTCCCTGTATTTTTTGGCGCCCGCTGCAAGGGATAAATCCCTTGCGCCGCTTTTGGCATACAGTGAAATTTTTCTGGGCTACAGCGTGGCAGCTTATTGATCCACACCCTTCGGGTGCTGGTTTTGGCTGGGCAAATTTTTTTTAGGAAATTAGCGAATTCCTGTGTGTGTGTGTGTGTGTGTGTGCAGGTTCCGTGCTAAGTGAAGCGGTTTTTGGGGAAAATCGAGAGAATTTTTAACTTTTTTTCACAGCAGCAAAACTGCTGCCGAAGGCAACTTGGGTTCTGCATCATACTAAAAATTTACCGTTTTTTTCGAAACATGTCAAGCGGGAAATGGAAAATTTTTCAGTATTTTCGGGGGTTTTTGGTTTGGCTTTAACTTCAAACTAAAGCCGCACATGGTGGCATTGGATGTTAAATGCACACGGATTTACACGGATTTTTAATTAATTCTGATTAATCAGTGTAAATCAGTGTTAATCCGTGCTAATCCGTGTTATAATGAATATTCGGCACAACACGGCAAAAAAAAGGTAATTTGTTGACTTATTTCCATTTTGCTGTTATTCTGAACACAGAGGTTTATATGCTATTATCTGAATTAAATACTCCCATCAGGGAAATTAAAGCAAAAATTCACGAGACCAGGAGGCGTCTTTGACTCTTTGAATGGGCGTATTTCTATCCTAGAGGCAAAAACGGTAACGGAAGGTTTCTGGAATGATTCCGCAATGGCGGAAAAAACCATGTCCGAGCTTAAGGAACTAAAGAACCGCTGCGAACCCTGGGCGGAACTGTGCGCAGAGGCCGAGGATCTTGAGGTTTTATACGAACTTGCGGCAGAAGCAGTTGATGAAAACGAAGCTGCCGGGATAGAGAGCAGCTTAAAAGATATTAGCGTCCGTTTTGAAAAGCAGAACCTTTTAGAGATGATGAGCGGCGAGGTTGACAGAAACGGCTGTTTTATCACAGTGCATTCCGGGGCGGGTGGAACCGAGGCCTGCGACTGGACGCAGATGCTGTACCGGATGTACCTTCGCTGGGCGGAACGGAAAGGCTTTTCAATTGAAGAGGTAGATCGCTTGGAAGCAGAAGGCGGGTTAAAATCCGCAACATGTAAGATTGAAGGCAGTTGTGCTTACGGGTATCTAAAGGGCGAAAGCGGAGTTCACCGGCTGGTGCGCATTTCCCCGTTTGATTCCAATGCGCGGCGCCATACCTCCTTTGCATCGGTGTATCTGTTTCCGATAATTGATGACACAATCGAAGTGGAAATACGCCCCGAAGACCTTAAAGTGGATACCTACCGTTCAGGGGGCGCGGGCGGGCAGCATGTGAATAAAACAGACAGTGCCGTGCGCTTTACCCATTTGCCGACGGGAATTGTGGTTACATGCCAGAGTGAACGCAGCCAGATCATGAACCGTTCCATTGCGATGAGCATGCTCAGGGCAAAGCTCTATGAACATTACCGGCAGGAGAAAGAAAAAGAGAACGAAAGGTTTCATCAGGAAAAAAAGGACATTGCATGGGGCAGCCAGATTCGATCTTATGTTTTTCAGCCCTACACTTTGGTTAAAGATTACCGCACCAAAGCAGAAACGGGAAATATTCAAGCGGTAATGGACGGCGGCATTGATCTTTTTATAGAGGAATTTCTTAGATTTACCTGGGCTAACAATACTGGAGGAAGCAGGACTTAATAATGAAAAAAAAATTATCAAAATTTTTTTTATGTTTCATTATCTGTTATATGCTTCCCTGTGTTTCTCTGTATGCCAGGGGAAAGCAGGAAGAACCTGAAATAATCCCGTTGAACAATGAATGGCTGCTCTGCATTACTGCTTTTGATTATTCGGGGCTGTCTCCTTCGCGCCGTGTTGCAGGCGAGGTAATTGTCAGAAATTTACTGGATACCTTAAACACAGTAAGCTACCGCCTGCGCATTTCGAATGAATACGCGTATTACGAAGGCTATGCATGGAGACAGTCATTAATGTCCGCCGCCAAATCACTTTCTCAAAAATATGATGAACGTTCCGCGTTAATTTACCGGGGCGAGCCGGGATGGAAATTAAAAACCAGCTTAAAAAGAATAGATGCGGACATTGTAAGGCTTCGTGAAAGTTATGAAATTATTGAAAATAATAAACCGTTAATAGAGAATGAACCTGTATTTGGCTTAAGCCAGGCAAATACCGGAAATACATTTCCCGAAGCTCCGAGAAAAGGCGGGGAGCGCCGGTTTTGCCAGACTCAGGGAGCAGATGGGTTTTTAACCGGCCAGGTTATTGAATTTCACGGGCGGTATTTTATTAAAATTCAATTGTACATTTTATATACCAATTCTTATGTTTATGAAGATGACATTATTTTTTCGTTGGAAGATACTGACGATGCGGTGAAGGAAATTTCAGCACGGCTTACCGCTGTGCTGTCCGGCAACAAGCCCGCGGCAATTGCAGTAAACGCCGATCCGCCTGAAGCGCAGGTGCTGCTCAACAGGAACTACGCGGGCAGGGGAACGGTAGCAGCGCGGGAGCATCCTCCCGGGCGCATTACCATAGCGGTTTCGGCGGAAGGGTATACTCCGCAAACAATAGAAACAGAATTAGCTCCTGGGCAGCTTACTCAGGTTGATGTGTTATTATCGCCCCTGCAATATTCAAATGCGGAAATAATAATTTCAAATTTTTCCGGGGTTTATATTTATTCGGGAGCATTATTTGTAGGCGAGGCTCCGCTCACGCTGCAATTGCCCCTTGACAATATTGAGTACATATATGCAGTAAGCTCAGGCGGTGAAGAAGCAAAAGCGGTTTTTACAACCCCCGATATGCCTGGCGAGACAACGGCAATTACATTATCGCTAAAGGTTCCTCCTCCGAGCGGGCAGCAACGGGTGAACAAGGCCAGAAACAGGTATTATTGGTCATGGGGAAGCACATGGATTACCATAATTGCAGCATGGATAACCAATGGAATTAGCAAAGGGTATAGCAACGCTTTGATGTCAGGTTACAGCGATGATTTATACCGCAAAGCAAATGTTTTTAGGGTTGTTAGCTTAAGTTCCATGATAGTGTTCGGATCGGTTGCCGCTTTTAATTTTTATCAGATGTTGCGGTATCTGGTAATTGCCAATAAGGGCGCTACTCCTATTGTCAAACAGGAGAAAAAGAAATTATGAATTTCGGCCAAAAAATAAAATCATTTTTTTCAAAAAGCGCATCTCTTGGGGATGATTTTTTTGACGATCTGGCAGATCTTCTTGTGGAAGGAGATATTGGGCCAAAAGAAGCATACAGCATTACCGGGCTGCTGCAGGAAAAATGTAAAAAAGAAAAAATTGCCATAAGCGAGGATGCAAGGAATTTACTAGCGCAATTGCTCGAAAATGCCATTGTAAACAATTGCGCAGGGAGGGATGCCCCAAGAATTTTTACAGGCAATGAGGGCAGGCTTACAATCATTCTTATGCTGGGCGTTAATGGAGTGGGAAAAACAACCACGGCCGCCAAGCTCGCCGCTATGTACATGGAATCATCTGATGGTAAAAACATCGGCAAAAAGCCAATTCTTGCTGCCGCCGACACATTCAGGGCTGCTGCAATAGATCAATTGAAAATTCATGGGCAGCGGCTTGGAATACGGGTGGTTGCGCATAAACAGGGCGGCGATCCGGCCGCTGTTGTTTACGATGCAATAGAAGCCGCAGGCAGCGAGGGGCTGGTAATTGCCGACACCGCGGGCAGAATGCACACCAAATCTGCGCTGGTTGAAGAACTGCGGAAAATTGACCGTGTTGTGGAACTGAAGGCAAAAGACGCTGAGTATGTAAAGTACCTTGTATTGGATGCCACCACTGGCAGGAATGCCCTTGCCCAGGGGGAAATTTTCTGCGAAGCGGTTTCGCCGAAAGCGGCAATTCTTACAAAATACGACTCAACTGCAAAGGGCGGAGTTGTTTTTTCCCTGGCATCTGTTTTGCATTTGCCCGTGGCATACCTGTGCACGGGAGAAAAATATATGGACATACAGGTTTTTAACCCTAATCTTTTTGCAAAGGAATTTGCCGGTCTTGTCTAAAAAAAACAAAAAAAAAATTCATTTATCTCATATATTTAAAAAAAACTGGAAAAAGATAGTTGTTTTTTTAATATTTATTTCCATAATAGCATTAATATTTTATACGGTCATGCAGGGAACAGAAGACAACGCGGTCCCGGAACCGGCTAAAAGCGATGTTGGAAACGATGCTGAAACCGAAGGCCTGCAGCCTGAAGAAATACAGCAGATTGCTGAAGCAGAGGAAACAGGGGAAGATGCAGAATCAGAGGAGGAGGAAGAGGAACTCCCTCCGATCTGGCTGCCGCATGCCCCTGTAAGGTGGTTCCGTTCCAATGCTGGCGGCATCGCTCTTGAAGAAATACCTTCCAGGCTTGCAGCCCTTCGTAATGATTACGCCTTGGTAATAGATTATATCAACCCAATTGGATTAGATCCTTATTTATCATCTTTTTATGACAGTACTTTTATTGTTGAAATTCGGTCGCTGTACAAAGACCGCGAAGAAATTCGCCGCCAGTACATATTTAGGGATGAGGCAGGAACCGCAAGGCTTAATGCAGTTATGCGCATTGAAACTTCAGTTGAAAATGAAGAGGAGGCATCCCCTGCCGCCGATAGTGAACTAGTTGATGCCGATACCCAGGCAGCATCTGATGATTCAGCGGATGCAAAAGCATCTGAAAATGAAGGAACCGCAGCGGAAGAGGACGTTACAGCGCAAGAAATTGCGGCGCAAGAAGTTGCAATGCTGCAGGAAATTGCAGATAACGGTGAAACTTCCGGGCAGAAAGAAGAAGAAGATGCCTCTATAGAAGAAGCCTCTATAGAAGAAGAAGCCTCTATAGAAGAAGTAATATCTGAAGAAGAAAGTGAAATTACAGTAAAATCTCCTTTTGAATTTGTTGAAGTTTTTAACGATAAAGCGCAGATCACCGCAGATTACTGGTTTCCTGATGACGGAACCGAAATGATGACAGCTTATACATACAATATGGGTTTGATTATAAGAGCAGAAACATTTCAGATTGGTTCGTACAGATCCAATAAAAGAATTTACACCGATAGTTACCGGTATAACCGTTCTTTTTCGCTTCGCAGAGTAGAACGTGTTTTTCATGAACAGGCCGATGCAGAGCCAATCCGCATTACTTTCCCCGGCCGCGTATTGGATGCTGCCTTAGACAAAAATTTTATCGGAGAAAAAACGCCCCAAGTGATCGATTTTTTTGAACCTTACTCTGTAGGAGAAAATTTCCGCATGGTGTATGATACAGACGAAAGGGGAAGGACTATCAGCCAGACCATGATGGATGAAGAAGACAACATTGTTTGGGTTATAATTAACACATGGTCGGGGGACAGGATAACCGCTACAAGCAGAACTGAAGGAGATGAAGTAAAACTAATAGAATATGAGTATGACGGCAGCGGAAACAGAATTGTTACAAGGGAATATAAAAACGGCGAACTTGAACGGGTTGTATACACCGACGGAAAAAATGAAACAGAGGAATTGTATATGAGCGGAACCGTGGTACTGCGGGCTTACTGGGAAGACGGCAGAAAAATTAATGAGGAAAGGGTACGCGGAAGATGAAGTCCCGATGGATTTATTTTATTGCATTGCGTTATATCTTTCGCAGAAGAAAAAAAACGCCTTCGCCTGTACTGTCGATACTGGGGATAGCCGTAGGGGTGATGGCCTTATTGATAATTATTGCGGTAATGAATGGATTCCAGTTAAGTTTTATCGAAAGCATATTGGAAATATCTTCTTACCATCTGCGCGCAGGAAATATTGAAGCATCAGCCCTTGATACAGTGAGGGAAACAATACTAAAAATTGACGGAGTAAAATCGGTCATTCCGTTCCGTGAATTCCAGGCCCTAATTAAAGGCAAACGGGGAAAGCAGCAGGCCATTTTGGTCAGGGCATTCCCATCAGATGCAAAGTCAATGGATGCCTCTCTGATTGAACGGCTGCATTTTGAACGGGTTCAGTTTGCAGANGAACAGTCAATTGTGCTGGGGGCCGAACTTGCCCGCCGTTTGATGCTTGGCATAGGCGATGCAGTTAGTATATTTTCAATTTCATCAATTTTTGGCTTCGATGATGATGAGGAAGAGAACGGCAGTACAGGCGCACGGACATTTATTGTCAGCGGTTTATTTGAATCAGGTTATTATGAATTTGACGCAGGATGGGCTATTATAAATATTAACAGCACCGCTGCCTTTACCAATGCAGAACCTGTTCTGGGAATAAAACTAAACAACCATTTTAACGACTGGAATATGCTGAATGATATTAAAAATAATCTTGCGCATATATCCGGTTTTGACTCTATTGAATTTTCAAGCTGGCGGGATTACAACCGGTCCTTTTTCGGCGCTCTCCGCACAGAAAAGCTGTTCATGTTTTTGCTTGTGGGGCTTATTTTTATTGTAGTGGGGCTGAATATATTCCAGTCCCAGAGGCGGGCAGTACTGGAACACCGTGAAGAAATCGGGCTTTTGCGGGCCCTGGGCGGCAGTGAAAAGGCTTCCCGTTTAATTTTTAGCTGCGGCGGGGCAATCATAGGTTTCATGGGTGCATCTGTTGGCGTAGCTTTAGGCTTGCTTATTGCAAATAATATTGAAGTGTTTTTTTCGATAATAGAAAACATTGCAAATTTATTTATAAATATTATTAATATTATTGCAGGGTTTTTTGATGTTTCCGATGTTGAAAATTTTTATTTTTTTTCTCCGGCAGTTTTTTATATAAAAGAAATTCCTTCAAGAATAATTGTTGGCGAGGTTGTTTTAATTTTCATGTTTGGTTTTTTGTCGGCGCTGATTGCGGCCTGGTTTGCGTCACGCAGGGTTTCTTTAACACGGCCTGCGGAGGTTTTACGGTATGAATGATGACATTATGATTAAAGCTGAAGGTTTGGTTAAAAACTATATTTCGGGGGATGAAACCCTCCGTATCCTGAAAGGAATTAACTTTTCTGTNCTGCGGGGNTATTCNGCGGCAATCAGCGGACGCAGCGGCAGCGGAAAAAGCACCCTGCTGAATATATTGGGCGGGCTTGACCGGTCAGACGAAGGAAGGGCCCTTGTCGGCGGCTTGGAAATTACCTCTTTGGGAGAAAAGCAACTGGCAGCTTACCGCAGCGACAAGGTTGGCTTTATTTTTCAATTCCATTATTTGCTTAAAGATTTTACTGCGCTGGAAAATGTAATGCTCCCTGCTTACATGAATGGAATGAAGAAAAAAGATGCTCTTTCCTGGGCAAGGGAATTACTGTCCGACGTAAATCTTGCAGACAGGCAGAAGCATTATCCCTCGCAGCTTTCCGGCGGTGAACGGCAGCGTGTGGCAGTTGCCCGTTCCCTGGTTAATAACCCCGACCTTATTCTTGCCGATGAACCGACAGGGAACCTGGACCCGGATAACAGTGCTCTTGTTGCCGAGATGCTTTACGCAAACGCGGAAAAATGGAAAAAAACACTTTTACTTGTTACCCATGATGAAAAACTGGCAGCAAGAGCCCACAACCGTTATACGCTGCAAAACGGCATTCTTTCTGAATATGGGAAGGAACCTGCTGCATGAAAAACCGCTCAAGTTTTTTTATTGCTCTTCGTTACCTTGCCGGCAGGGCGCATGAAGGAGGCCGCTACCTTCGCGGGGCTGCTACGGGAATTGCGGTTAGCCTTGTTCCCATCATTGTAACTCTTATCGTAGCCGACGGCATGATACGAGGGATACTTGACAGGTACATGGAATTGGGAACAGGCCATGTGCAGGTCTTTGGCATGCTTGATGCAGAGGGCATGGAAAATACCGGAGAAAAAATCAGGGAACTTGACAGCGTTAGGGGAGTATGGTATGAAAAAAGGTCATCCGGCGTTATTGTCGGTAAAAAAGACAGAAAAGGGGTAAGCATCCGATCCATAGATCCGGCTTTTTGGGAAGATGGCGGAAGCATTGATTTTCTTAAAGTAATTGACGGCAGTATTTCGCTTAACACTGGCAGCGAAATGCTTCTGGGGCAAAGCATAGCAGAAACAATTGGCGCTGAGAAAGGAGATACCATTCGCCTAATGACCATCCGCTCAGGCCAAAACGATATTAACATTCCTGTTGTTACTGCATTTACCGTTACCGGCATAGTATCATCCGGTTACCATGATCTTGATGCCCTGTGGTGCATTGTCAGCAATGAAGGAGGAGACAGAATTCAATCCGTTGAATCTTCCAGTTTAATTGTGAAAATAAATGAACCGTATACGCAAGTTGATGATTTTGCATGGAACTTATATTCAGAATTAGGGCCGGTTTTTAATGTTTATACTTGGAAAGATTTAATGCGTTCACAGTACAATTCCTACGAATCTACCCGTCAGTTGCTTTTGTTTATAATGGCGCTTATTGTGATTGTAGCAGCGGTAAATGTTGCTTCCGCTACTTCCATGCTGGTCATTGAACGGCAGCGTGATATAGCGATATTAAAAACCGCCGGCGGTGGCACAGCCGGCATTAGCGGCATATTTCTTTGGGGAAGCCTGCTTACCGGGATTTGCGGGGGAATTGCCGGTTCTGCCATCGGCCTTCTTTTGGGTTATTTCATTAATCCTGTCATCCGTTCCCTGGAATTACTCTTTAGCTTTTTTTCGAGTCTCTTTGGCGGCGGGGAAGTAAAAATTTTGGATCCGGGTTTTTATCTTGAAACCATTCCTGTAATAATTGACTGGACTGCCGTGCTGTTTATCTTTAGTTTTACCGTGCTCTGTTCAATCACCGCATCTCTTATTCCCGCCCGCCGCGCCGGAAAATTAAAGCCCATGGAACTGCTGCGAAAAAATTAAGCTGTGCAGTTACAGACAAGCTTCTGCGCCGCTCCCTGCGGTGAACCAACTTTGAGGTAACTTTTGAAGCTATAGTTAAAAAGCCACGGATTTACACGGATTATCACTGATTATTTTAAATTTTAATTCTTGAGTCCCCTCCGAAAAGTCTCTTTT
>WRNF01000047.1 GCA_009776715.1 Treponema sp.
TTAAATATTCCTCTGGTAATATTGTAATATTATCATACATTCCATTAAATGAAAAATAATAATTTATTATGGCTTGTGCTTCATTAATTATTAATTTGTTTTCGTATTTTTCCAACAAAACATTTTTAAAATGTCTTAACAATTGTTCCATTCCATTGTTTAAGGAAAATGAATATTCATTAAATCGAAAATAATTTTTCTTTTTTTCCAAAAAATTATATAAACAATTATTCAATTCAAGAAGATTATCTTTACCCATTGTTGATGCAATAAAAACACCTGTATTTTTTAATATTCGGCAGATGTTTTTTATTGTTTTATCCTTGTTTTGAACATGATATAACATATTATTCGCCAATATAACATCAAATTTATTATCTGGATATTGGATATTTTCAGCATTAATTTTTCCATATTGAAAATTGTATTTTAAGCGCGATAAACTATTACGGCTTGTTTCGAGCATTCCTTCTGAATAATCAGACAATATTATTGACCATGTTTTATCTATATTATTCCTGTTTGCAAGCCAAAACAAACCTGTTCCGCAGCCAAGTTCTAAAATATTTAAATTTTCTTTTTTTGGAAAATGTTCAAAAATCCATGAATATTTTGATTTAGGATTCGTTTTAAATTTATTATTTAAATAAATTCTTGCCTCATATTTCTTTGAAGATGAATACTGGTTTTCATTTAACATAACTTTTCTTCCAATTTTTTAATATAATTATTTTATATTACATTGTCAACATATTTAAACACTATGTTACAGTCATGCCTAGAATTGGGCAAAGTCCGACAAACTCCTAGTGTCCTGTAATATACAAATGACATAATAAATGTTTAGTTAATTCCTTATTACATAAGGAATTACGGTTTCTCTTGCTCACTCAGTAGTATGCTTATGTACCCATAAGTCTATACTACATAAGGAATTAAGTCAAGTTCTATTCTCATGGTTTATCACGTTTATTCATACCATATCAGGGCTATGCAAAAAATAATAAATCCATTATCATGAGCATAATTCCAAATATCCATATCATCTGCGGGAACATTAAGACCAATATAGTCCACATGGGCGCATTCGTCAAAAATNGGAGCCAATTTATTTACCAGCTTCCACGATATATTGGCATCAAGTAATATTTTNATTAAATTTTCAGGCAAATTCCACTACTTTTGTTAATTCTTCGCGTNTTGCAGCAAAANCCAATGCCGAATATATGTGTATTTCTTGAAGTAACGGATAATCATCCAATATTTCTGAGACAGAAATCCCCTCTGATAACCATTGAAGAATATCCCCAACAGTTATACGTGTTCCTTTAATACAGGGTTTCCCAAACCGAATCCCCTGATCAATAACGATATATTTTGATAATTCTTCATTTCCCATATTCTTATTATACATTAACTTCATAAATTTTGTCTACATTGCCAAAATATGTAATATTTCGCAACCGTTCATGGGGTTAAAAAATACGTTTTTTGCTTCAAAAAAGCCTTAAAATGACCAATTTTTCATTAAAAGTCGACAAGGAAATGGGCAAATTACGCAAATTCTATCTAAAAAATAGGATATTTTCAAAAAGCAATGAACGGTTACAATATTTCATACATTTTTGTTGATTTTTACAACCATTTCGGCTCAAATTTCGCATAACTGGAGGTTATATGCCATTGGGCAATAACTGTCAGCGGTTCGGACAGCCTGCGCCCCTGCTCCGCTTCGGTAGTCGTTACAAACCGGGTGCCGCGCAGCCGGGCAATATCGTTGGTATTCTGGTCGCCGTTCTTTTTCATAAAAGATTCCGTGGGCGTGGCAATAGCATAATCGCCGAGCAGGTGCATGATGGTATTCAAAAACGTTGATTTCCCGTTAGCCCCGCTCCCGTACCGGATGTCCGGCCCGTGCTCTTTGATAAGCCGGGCAGCGTTGGTAGAATCCGTAAACTGTATACTGCCGTTTTTCAGTTGGGCGATACGCAGATAAATGCACTCATCGCCGATTTGTTCTTTCATAATTTCTCCTAAGGTTTGGTTTTTCATGAGTTATCTCATGACAATCACAGCCTGTCATGGAAAAACAAACCTGTAACTGGGTAAAGTGTGCAATTTTAAGGATAAAACACAGCAACACCCTGCTTGCCAAAACTGCTTAAAACCGAGTATACTTAATCCAAGGAGGCAATATGCCGCAATTGTCGAACCAAAAGTTCGCAACCATGACCATTGAAGAAAAACTTGACATAGGAGTCAGGGCTGTAGCATTAAAAAATGCCGGTGATTATGAAGGTTATAGCCGCCTTACCAGATCAATCCCTATGCCGCCATATCTGGCAAAAATGATGAAAGATAAAATGGGCATAGATTACCTTATTAACGGCGGCTGGAATTTATCGGAAGCAGAGGCAGAATTTGGCAGCGGCTGGCTTGATAGATAAAATTAACCAAGCTGTTATACATATTGATGCAGGCCGTAAAGGCAATGCCATAAGGGGAAAAGAACAGGAAGCGCGTATCCTCTACGAAAATGGTATTTCTGAGGCTATCATTGCCTTTCAGGAAGCCCAAGCAACTAATGATCCTAAAATAATAATACTAGCCGAATGGACATTTTTGGGCCAGGAACTCCAGCTAAGTGATAAGAAGCGTAAGAAATCCATAGACAGCCTTATGCAGGCAATACAATATTTTGATGATGCTTTTCTTGTTTTGGAAATTGTAGAAGATATTCAGAATTATAAATTTGTTGAAAATTCCCATCCCCATAATAAAAAATACAGGGTAAAAAGCTATCCTAAAGACGCTTTTCATATTGCATGTAAATCTCATGTTGCAAGGATTGATAATATTCTTCGTTATACCGAGAACTTTGTACTTAGGTAATTTGTGCAAATTTACCTTTTATTACATAAGGAATCAACGATCTTTTTAATTAAATGATCTGAATATTACAGGCTCCTAGTTATTTTCTGAAAAGCCTTAAAAAAACTTGTTGAAGGGGAGTCAGCGCAACTGTCTTGAATTTTGAAGGGTGCAGTAAAAGTTTAACCAATTCGGTAACAGTATTTTCTACAATTTTTCTATTTTCTCTGGAAAGCGGCTCAACACGATCCGCTATAGAAAGCAATTCAGGGCTAAAAAACCTTTCCGGTATTTTTGGGTTACTGTTTCTTTTACCAGTTACCAGATACTCTGTTGTTATGCCTAAAATCTGAGCTATACTTACAGCTTTGTCAGCCGGCGGCATGGTGCCGTTTTTAAGCATATACTTGTCTATTGTTTTTTTGGGTATACCGGTTTTATGCGCCAATTCCTTAACGAGCATCCTCTTGTATTCCAATTCTCCCTTCAAATTTTCACTGAAACTCATAAAAACATAATACCCATATTTGGATAATCAGGTGTTGACAAATTTCCTAATATGAGTATATTATTAAGTATCCATAAGCGGATAATATGGCACGAGGGTAATGAACAGTTTGTTCAGCTCGTGCAAAATAGCTACCGGCCTGTAGGAGGCCGAGATATTAAGGAGTTTTTATGAAACAGACAATGGTTATAATGCTTTTATTGGCATTATTAGGGTGCTTTACGGCATGTACAAAGTACGATGATGAAAAAGATTTTGAAATAGGCGATTTAAAAGGACACATAGATACCGAAAAATCGGCAGCGATTTACCGTTATGTTGGGAATAAACAGGATGTCAGCATACCTCCACGTATTCAAGGACGAAACATTCTCGTAATCGAAACAGGAGCTTTTGCAAGGAAAAATTTGACCAGTGTTATTATTCCCAACGGCGTGACTGAAATTGGTCAGAGTGCATTTGCAAGAACCCAACTGACCAGCGTTACCATCCCCAATAGCGTAACTTCAATAAAGGCCAATGCATTCCAAGAAAATCAACTGACCAGTGTTACCATCCCCAATAGCGTAACTACAATTTTAAGCGGGGCATTTCAGGGAAACCAGCTCACCAGTGTTACCATCCCCAATAGCATAACTAGAATTAGTACCGAGGTATTTAAGGAAAACCCGTTGACCAGTGTTACTCTTCCCGCCGATATAGCGATAGGTTATATGGGCCTTGGCAAAGAAACAGAAGATGGAATAAGAAAGGCTAATTGCTTTGATGGGGACTTACTATTAGTCTATTGTTATGATAACAAGAAGGCTGCGGGAACTTATACCCGGTCTGATGCTAACAGTGAAACTTGGATAAAACAGTAAAGTAAAAATTAATGCAAGGGCAAAAACAATGCCTGACAAGTCCTATTCCTTGGGAAAAAGAAATACCCCGCTGCTTGCGTGCTTGCGGCAGGGTATTTCATTATCTTTCTTTTCCGGTACCTCATAGAGTCTTCATTCATTAAAATAGTTCTTTGAATAATATTATCAGAAACACTTTTTTGTGTTAACATTGTTAAACTGGCATCATTTTTACCTGTTAGTGTAGGAACCATGCAAGCATGGTTTTCAGAGTATGCGTTTACTGACTTCCTGTCCGTCTGGTTACAGTAAATTTGCAAGAGCCGCTGTAAATTGACATTAAACCTCAGTAGTATTAAAATGTGATTGTGTCAAGAATAAATAAAGCCGTATTACAGGCCGGAAGCCCCAGATTAAACTGTCCCGGAAAAAAATCCTCTTTTCGCTATTTTTGGACAAACCGGTATCTGTATGCGCTGCTTGTTCCCTGCGTCCTTTATTTCATAATTTTTCACTATATACCAATGTATGGGCTTGTTTTGGCATTTAAGGAATTTAAATTTTCACAGGGAATTTTTGGCAGCAACTGGGCAGGTTTAAAAAATTTTAAAGACCTTTTTGCACTGGATTCATTTTACCGAGTATTGGGCAATTCCTTTTTTCTAAGCGTATTGAAACTGCTAGTTTATTTTCCAATTCCAATTATTCTTGCACTGGCAATGAACGAAATTCCCTTCATTAAATATAAGCGCATAACACAGACAATGGTGTATCTGCCGTATTTTATTTCGTGGGTGGTTATCGGCGGAATACTGGTTAATCTGCTCTCGCCTTCATGGGGATTAATAAACAGCATAATAAAATTTTTTGGAGGGGAACCGGTATTTTTTCTGGGAACGGCAAGATATTTCCGCAGCATTGCAATAATCTCCCATATCTGGAAAAATGCAGGCTGGGATACCATCATCTATCTTGCCGCAATAACTACCGTTGATCCGGAACTGTATCAGGCCGCCCTTATTGACGGCGCATCACGCATTAAGCGGATTCTGCATATCACTCTGCCGGGAATTAAAACCACGATTATCATCCTTCTGCTGCTAAGCATTGGAAATATTATGAATAACGGATTTGAACAGATTTATATTTTACAGAACGGCAGCAATTTAGCGGTATCGGAAGTTTTTGAAACATACACTTACCGCCTGGGAATTGTTTCCGGACGCTACTCTTTCGCTGTTACAGTGGGGCTTTTTGGCTCTGTTGTGGGATTTACCCTTCTTGCCGTTTCCAATGCTATTGCGAAACTTAGGGGCGAAGGAGGAATATTTTGAAAAAAACCCGTTTAACAAAAAGCAAGGAAGATTATGTCATTGAAAGTTTTTGCATTATTGTCATTGGAATTTTTGCCCTTGTCTGTCTTGCCCCTTTTATTTATGTGTTTTTTATTTCCTTTATGTCTTACGAGGAATATCTTGCCAATCCTCTTCGCCTAATGCCAAAAAGCCCTACAATTAACGCTTACAGGGAATTATGGAATTATGATCTTATCCATTCCGGTTATTTTGTTACCGGCATTGTAACAATAACAGGAACTTTGTTAAGCGTTTTTCTTTTAGTAATTTCGGCATACCCCCTTTCAAAACCGTCGCTCAAGGGAAGGGGTTTAATTATGGGGCTAATTCTTTTTTCCATGTTTTTTAACGGCGGGATGATACCAAATTATATTTTAATGCATAATCTGGGTATTTTTAATTCAATATGGGCACTTATACTTCCCGGCTGCATCAGCGCATTTTATTTAATTTTAGTAAAAAATTTTATTAAAACATCAATTCCGGATTCGCTGGAAGAAGCGGCGCGGGTAGACGGCGCAAATGAAATTAGGATACTGTTTTCCGTTATTTTGCCGTTGTTAAAACCGGTTATTGCCACCATGATAATTTTTTGCGCGGTTAATTACTGGAACAATTATTTTTCCGCGATGATGTATATTGAAGACAGAAAACTGTGGCCGCTTATTCTGGTTCTGCGTGAACTTGTTGTGGAAAATACCGATGCGGTGTCGCCGGTAACGGCAATGCTTACGGCTGTTGCGCGCAGCCATCCTTTCACGCTAAAAATGGCGGCCATTGTTATTGTGATTCTGCCTATCCTGGCAGTCTATCCTCTTTTGCAAAGATATTTTGTTAAAGGCATAGCCCTGGGATCGGTTAAAGGCTGATGGGGAATAGGGAAAAATGAAAAGGGAATAGGTGTTGATGTACGAAAGTGATACATGTTGGTAATAAGTGCGGATTACGAACAACAACCCCGTTCCCTGATCCCCGTTCCCCGTTCCCTAAAATAAAGTTAATTATAGGAGTTTTTATGAAGAGAATTTTTTTGACAATGGGGGCGGCGGCGGTTTTGGCCCTTGCTCTTTTGGTTTCATGCGGCAAGGACGCTTCGGATGATAATGATGGCCGCATCGAGATAAGTGCAATACTGCAATTGAATCCGGAAATTGTTCTGGAAAATAATCCGGTTATTGCAATGATAGAGCAGGAGCTTAATATTACGCTTAAAATTGAAGCCCCTCCGGTAAGCAGTTTTGGCGATAGGGTTAAAATACTGGTGTCTACCAACAGAATGCCTGACCTTGTGCAATACGGTGCAGATATTTTTGCCACGCAATGGGCGGAAGAGGGCTTGCTGCTTGATGTGACGGATAAAATCGATAATTATCCAAACCTTAAAGCCAACATTTCAACGGAACAATTCAGCGACTGCATTTTTCTTCCCGACAGAAAAATCTACGGAATTCCGCGGCCAAACAGCTACGATAAATGGGGCTATCTTATCAACAAAAAATGGCTGGATGCGCTTGGGCTTGAGCCGCCCAGGACTGTCGCTGAATTTACGGAAGTGTGCCGGGCCTTTACATTTAACGATCCGGACAGAAACGGCAGNAACGATACTTACGGGGTTAGTTTTAACGCGGAACAATCTTCGCTGGATTCAGGCATTTGGCATTTACAGAATGATTTTTTCTCCATGGCATACCGCATATCAGGCTGGCACCACGGCATGCCCGATTTTGACGGAAGCGCCAAATTAAGGGCGCTTAAAAGCGCGTATCCAAATTTCATGAAGCAGCTTAGGGACATGTATGCGCAGGGAATTATTGACCGTGAATTCATTACTCATAACGCCAGCGAAAACTATGAAAAAATAGCGCAGGGCAGGGTGGGCATAGTTGGTGTGTCCCAGTCAAATTACATTACCGCCGTTTTGGAACGGTATAACATGAACATGGATGACTTTATCTATTGCCCGCCTTTGGTCCTTGACGAATCGCAAACGCCAATGTATGCCCTGCCGCCGTCCAACTGGATGGCATACTATATTAACGCCGCAGCCAGTCCGGAAAAACAGGATGCAATTCTGCGGCTGCTGGATTGGGCAAACAGTGAACGCGGCTTTACCGTATTGAATATGGGCATTGAAGGGCTGCATTATTCGTCATACGATATTGACAGCCGCAGCGTTGAACGCAGCGAATCTCAGATAGAAGCATTCAGGAAAGCAAGCAGCGCAATGTTAGCTTTTGCCGTTGCTTTCAATGACCTTCCCTCGCTGCAGGGCGGATCCTCCCCTGCCTTAACTGCAAAATGGCAAAGAGAAGCAAGCGCGGCAGAGGCACTGACGGCAAAATGCTATTTTGGTTTTACCAAAATGCTGGACGGAATCGGCGTTAATTTTCCCGATATAATACAAAACCTGAACAGCCTTGAAGTACGCTGCATTACCGGAGAGGCCAGTTGGGAACAACTGGATTCTTATATACAAAATACCTATATTCCCGCAACAGCAACCATTGCGGCGGAATTTTCCGCTTTTATGAAGGAAAACCCGCCAAGGACAGTTTATCCGTCCTTCGATTTAATTAAGGAGAATGTAAGCGATGAATGACAAACTGGAAGTGGCGGTGTTAGTCGAAAACCACCCCTACAATGTAATTGAATTTCAAAAAATGCTGAATTCATTTGAGGACTGCAATTGTTATGTGCAGCCGGTTGATCTGTTTGTCCGGGATGATGAAAACCGGAAAAAATACGGCACTGTTCTATGGTACAACATCAACTGGGATCCTCCGGAAGAAGGCGGGGAATTGCGCGCCTATCTGGAAAACGAGGCGGGTGCGGGTAAACAGGGAATAGTGCTTATTCACCATGCCCTGTTAAATTTTCAGAATTGGAATTTGTATACCGAAATATGCGGGCTAAAAGAAAGAGGGGAGAATACCGGTTTTAAATATTTTCCCAATGAAAAAGTCAATACGCATATTCTGGATCCATACCACCCAATAACCGATTGTCTTTCTGATTTTACCATTATCGATGAAACTTACCGTATTGGCGAGCCGGAAGAGGCGGGGAATCATGTATTATTATCCACGGACAATGCAACAAGTTTGAAAAATCTGGCATGGACACGGCAGTATAAAAACAGCAGGGTGTTTGCATATGCTTCTGGGCATGACGAAAAAACATATGCGGACAAAAACTACCGTAAAATAGTATACCGCTCGCTGCTTTGGACTGCATGCCGGATTTAATTCAAAGAGAGAAAAACAAATCTTGTCTATACCTTCATTTGGCCTCTCGCTAAGGCATATAAAAAGTAGCCACGGATTTTCACGGATTTTTAATTAATTTTATTTCCTCCGTGTAACTCCGTGTTTCCCTCTGTGTCCTCCGTGGTAAAAAAAACGAATCGGTCTGTTCTTTCTAGAAAGTTACCAAAGAGTTGGTTCGCTGC